>NZ_KI272840.1 GCF_000469505.1 Leptotrichia sp. oral taxon 215 str. W9775
AATAAATAGAATGTTGTTAAATAATTTGAATTTTTTTATAATTACTTTTTTCTACATTTCAATTAATTACTTTTATTGCTTACTATAATGTATAAAAAGAAAATAGCTGTCCTAATATTTTTAGAACAGCTACTATATTTAATAACTTTTATTTACTATTTTGCAAGTTCAACAAAGTATTTCAATGTTCTTACTAATTGAGCTGTGTAAGACATTTCATTGTCATACCAAGAAACTGTTTTAACTAATTGTTTGTCTCCACTTTCGATTACTTTTGTCTGAGTTGCATCAAATAATGATCCGTAGTGAATTCCAACTATATCAGAAGATACTAATGGTTCTTCAGTATATCCGAATGATTCATTTGAAGCTGCTTTCATAGCTGCGTTAACTTCTTCTTTAGTAACTTTTTTACCTAAAACTGAGATTAATTCAGTTAATGATCCTGTAGGAACTGGTACTCTTTGAGCTGCCCCATCAAGTTTTCCTGCTAATTCAGGTATTACTAATCCAATAGCCTTTGCTGCTCCAGTTGTGTTAGGAACTATATTTGCAGCTGCTGCTCTTGCTCTTCTGAAGTCACCTTTTCTATGTGGTGCATCTAATGTATTTTGGTCTCCTGTATAAGCGTGGATAGTTGTCATTGATCCTGCTTCAATTCCAAAGTTATCTTGTAATACTTTAGCCATTGGTGCTAAACAGTTAGTTGTACAAGAAGCTGCTGATAATACAGTTTCTGTTCCATCAAGAATTTCATTGTTTACATTAAATACTACTGTTTTCATATCTCCTGATCCAGGTGCTGATATAACTACTTTTTTAGCTCCTGCTTTAATATGTTTTTCAGCTTTTTCTTTAGAAGTGAAGAATCCTGTACATTCAAGAACTACATCTACTCCTAATTGTCCCCATGGTAAGTTTTCAGGGTCTGCATCTGCAAAAGTTTTGATTTCTTTTCCATTTACTACGAAAGCGTTTTCTTTAACTTCGATTTCCCCATTGAATCTTCCTTGTGCTGTGTCATATTTGAACAGGTGTGCTAACATTGCTGCATCTGTCAAATCGTTAATTGCAACTACATCAAATTCTGGATCGTTTGCCATTAATCTTAATGCCAATCTTCCTATTCTTCCAAATCCATTAATTGCTACTTTAACTGCCATATTCCTATTACCTCCTAAAAATTTTATATATTAATAATTAATATATCTTAGTACAAGTTGAGTATATCATAATTCTTCTAACTTTTCAATAGATTTAACACATAAAAAACTGCATACTGGATTAGACCCAAATTCATACTGGACAAAAGTATCCATAATCCCGAGATATTTTCCGGTATTTTTCCTGTTAAATCTTTTTTTAAAAATTTTATCATAAAGTATACTGATAATGCTAATGTTATAGTTAATATAAGTTGGCCTGCTAAGAAGTATTCCTTATTTATATTTAAAAGTCCAAAAAGAACAAGAATGTACTCAATTGCATAAAGCATACACAATATAACCACTGCTTTTTCTCTTCCCCACAGTTTGCTATATGTCTGTACTCCGTGTTCTTCTTCATCACTCTTTCTAGTCTTCCTTCCAATTTCCAGGACAATTCCATTTAAATAATTTAATGCAAAAAGAGGAACTAGTCCTATAAAAATATTTTTTCCGTATTTTTCTACTGATAAGTACAAGGTTTCTAAAAAATGAGACTCCAAAATATATCCTGTTCCTTTTACAATAACTAGGGTAATAAATATCATTATTACAACATGGGAAAGGGCATAGATTAGAATCCTTTCTGTTAGCCAGTTCTTTATAAAGAATTCCTTTGTCATTAAAAACATATAAACCCACACCAATAGCATGAAATAAATTAGTTTAGGATTTATAACGTGTGCAAGAATTATTTGTATTATAATAGTTGCAATTCCAATTTTCCCCAATGCTTTTAAGGAAATTATTCCTCTTTGAACAGGTCTGTAAGGCCTATATTTTAAATCTTCTTCATAATCCTTAAATTCATCTGTAATTCTCAACTGAAAGAAAAACATGAATATTATGATAAATAAAGGAAGTAATTTATACCAGATTATTGGTACTTTATCAATTTCTTTATCCCAGAATAGTAGCACTCTATTGACTTCTTTTGACAAAGTTGGCTTTATAATTTTTGAATTATAGAGTAATCCTGTGTAAATATATCCTGACAAAGTAAAAATCAGTACAAAAAACGAATTTTTTCCTAATGGAAACCGCTCATTCAGATATATTTTAAAATTTTTTATATTTTGAACTATTGATTTTTTTGAATTTATATTACTTTCGTTCATTTTTATTTTCTCCTCTTAGAATATTATATATTTTACTGGCAATAAAACTCAACCATTGAAAGTAAATATCCAGTATTATCATCTACATTTGTTTCTTCAAGAAAATCTTTAATTTTGTATCTCAATATTAATTTTTTTTCATTATATCGTTCAGATTTTGTGTTATCTATTACCATTACAGGACTTCCTGCACTTGCGAAAGCATCAAGAAATCCTAATGCGAGGTCAAAAAACATTCCTTTTGCCTTAGCACGTGTATAAGTTTGATATTTCTTATCCAGATGTGATAAATCCGCTTCGTTTTCTTTTGCCGAACGATAAAACATTTTTAAAGTATCTCTATTGTATGATGAAAATAATTTTAATCCTTCCTGAATTAATTCTTTTGCTTCTTTATTCATAAAATTTCCTTTTCCTTTCTAAATTTTTTCAACTATCTCTTCCAGCTTCTTATAGTCCGTCTTGCTGTTATGTCTCTTATCCATAGGAATTTCAGTTTCAATTATTTTAAATATTTCAAACTTTTTCTTCAGTTCCATAATTTCAATATTTTCAGATAAATTTCCTTTATATTCGGAATTTCTTTCAACAAGAAGATAAAGTTTTTCATTTTTTGAAGTCAGTACTGATTTTTTGAGAATTTCACAAAAGGAAAATGCGGTTTCCACTGCAAAGGGATAGTAAATCTTTTCTCCAATCTGTATTCTCCCTTTAACTCTTCCTAGTAATACTAACTGGCCATTACTGTTAATATACCCCATATCTCCTGTCCTATGCCATTTTTCATCAGGATTTTTTTGAACGTTTAAATATCCGTTTACTACATTTTCACCCTTTACAAGTATTTCTCCTCTAACTTCTGAATTAATTTCTACGTTGCTATTTTCTTCTGCAAAATTTCTATCCAGTTCCTTTTCCTGTATTTCTTCTATTTTAAGTTCCAATCCTTCAACTATCTTTCCTGCGAGAAGTCCATCTCCATTTTTCATACTTTTAATATCATCTTCTGTTATATCTTCAAAATTCAGCCTTGATATTGGTTCAGCTTCTGAAGCTCCATATAATGCGTTAATCTCAGCATTTATAAATGTTTTTCTGATTTTCTCCATAAGCCATGGAAAGACAGGTGCTCCCCCTGTGTACACTGTCTGAACATTATTTAGCTGTATCCCATCTTTTTTACAGCACTCGGTAATATTTTCAAAAATTACAGGAGGAAGAATAATATTTTCTATATTATTTTTTCTTATACACTGTACAATATCCTGAAAATTTGATTCAGAAGGTTTCTGCCAGTTTATGTCAGGGATAAATACTGTTGCTCCTGTTGCCATATGTGAAAGCAAAAATATTGGAAATGACGAATACACCGCTGTTCCTTCCTGAAATTTCAGATTCTTTTCAAGTACATTGTGCTGGCCAATTAAAAATCCATGCGTTCTCATTATAATTTTAGGAAAACCTGTGCTTCCACTCGTAAAACTAATGAGGGCAGGTGTATTTTCATTGATTTCCTTATCCTCCACACTATTTGTAAGGGATATTGTTTCAGCTTCCTTCATTATTTTCTCATAATTAATTTTTTTCCCAATTTTTCTTATACCTTTTAGGAAAAATCCTTTCAGAAGTGTTTTTCCACTTCCAATTATTCCTTCAGGTGAAATCATTTCACAGCATCTGTTTATATGCTCCAGACCTGCGTATGGATCAATAAATACTGCTTGTAATCCCATTTTAAATATGGCTATAAGGATAAGATAAAATTCTATTCCGATAGGAACAAAAACTACTATTTTATCGCCTTTCCTAAATTTTTTCTCTTTTAAATAGGAACATATCTTATCAGATTTAGCATCAAACTCCCTGAAGGTAATCTTACTACCTGTTTTTGCATCTATCAGTGCAGTCCTTTCAGGATATTTATCCTTTAGTTCCTTCATTTTACTTATTATTGTCATATCTCACCTTTCAAAAAATTCTGATATTTTATAATTCTTTTATAAATAAGGTATATCTTCTTAATATATTTCCCAGCTGCATTCCTATATTTTTAGAGATATTACTTTCATGCATCAATGCATATATGACATTTTCATATCCGTCCTTTTCTGCCTCTTCAACAAGAGAGTTTATAAGAATATACCCCATTCCTTTTCCATTATATACAGGAGAAACAGCTATTGTTTTAAGAATCATTGTCTCTATTTTTCCTTTATATCCAAGTTCTGTATAATCAGGTATTCCAAATACATATCCTATAAGTTCATCTTTAAGATAAAGCATTTTAAAAAGTTTTTTTACAATTTTATCCTCATAACTCATGTACATCTTTAAAAATATTTCCCTCTCCAGTTCAGAGTATAAAAAGTTATTTTTAAAGGATTCCACCGTCAAATTATAAACATCATTCAGAACTGTAAGTAAATCCTTATCTTCAGCTGATTCCACCCTTATATCCTTATAGTAGGAAAATTTTTTCAGCCTTTCCATTTTTTTATTTAAATTTTTTCTTCCCTCAGAATTCATGCCTTCCATTATAGTAGAAATATATCCTGCCAAATATTTAAACCCAATTTTTTCAAATAATGATACATTGTAGTCTTCATTCCACGGTTCAAGTAAAAATCTTCTTCCATTTCCTTTTTCAGTTACATATCTGTATGTATTCCATGTAGTTCCGTTTAAAGGCCCTATTATTGTTTCTATCCCTTCCTTCCTTAAGCTTTCAAATATTTCATCAAAAATATTTTCTTCATTTTTCCTATATTTTTCGATTATATTTACATTTCCTATATATGATGTCTTTTTTCCATTATAGTCCGGCCGGTTATGCCATAAATGTAAACTTCCTGCTGTTTCATTATTTTCATTATGCATAACTATTATTTCTGATGGCCGTTCTATCATTATTTTTTGTATTTCTTCCTGAGAAATATTATTTTCCCTAATATATTCCTTAATTTTTTTATATCTTTTCATTTTCATAAATTATCAGCTGCTTTCTATTAAATTTATTGTGAAACTTATCTAAAATCTAATTTATAATTTCCAATACTTAATATTTCCAATCTAATTCTGAATTTTATAAAATTTTTTATTACAATTTCTACTCTTTCATGTTTATGTTACCCTCTGCCTATAGCATTCCTATCCCAAGCAGCAGCAACGAGTAGAAGAAAACTATCCCGGAAGTTATAAATACTTTTGTTTCTCCGCTAAGTTCCTTTTCTTTTTCAACCATGTAATATATTTTCATAACTGTTTCGTATGTAAATATTCCTCCAAATATTAGAACTATTACTCCTGCCAGCATTTTAAAATCTATAATTCCTGATAAAATAATATGATTTATTATAAAGAACATCAGAGCCTTTCCTATACTTCCCATCAGAAATTTCATCCTGAATGTTTCCCTGTTTATATTTCCTGCATTGTCTCTTATTAAATTTATAATTCCAAAATGCAGTGAAAAGGAAAATATATAAATTAGAAATAATTTATCCTTATCCATTACTATACTTAATGCAAGCCATATGGATGTAGTAAAGGCAATAGCCAGAAGCCCCTTCAGTGAATCTTTGACCTGGCCTTCAACCTTAGGAGTAATATGGTAATATCCCAGATACATAATAAGAGGGGGTACAAGCCATTTTATTCCTCCCATTATCATGATTATATAAAGAAAGAATAGGCTTGCAGTCTGTGCAGTTCTTGTGAGAGTTGTCTTTTTCCTGTTTAATATTATAATGACAAACAGTATCACCATTACCCAGAATTTGTACATAAGTTCCTTTTCAGTGAGGTAAAGGTTCAGCCTCAGAAACATGTATACAAAGAACGGTACAAAAAGATTATCCAGACCATTCCATGAAATAACTTCAAGAATCATTGTAAGAATGCTTAACAATAGGGAAACTAGTACAATATTTATATTCCCGATATCACTGAAAAATAGAAAAAAATTTATACATATGAAGTATGTTGTAAGAAAAAATGCTGCTGAACCTTCTATTGATTTCGTACCAAATCCTGTATTAAATTTATACTTGCTATAAAACTCACCTATAAGAGCCGCAAAGGCATCAGAAAACATTAAAATTATAATAGGGAGGGTATACATTACCTTATTGTCGCTTGAAACAAGCCATAGTCCAAGAATTGTCATAATAAAATATATATCTCCAAAAGTTTTTCTATTTTTGGTTTCCAGCACCTTTTTAAATCCTGTCACCTTATGCTTCATAATTCTTATGGAAACAAGCAATATAAGAAACACAACCCCAAGTATTACAACTGAACTTTTTCTTTCAAAGATAAAAGGAAGTGCCAGTCCTCCAATTCCTGAACCTATGTGTAAAATCTTCCTTACGAATTCTGAATTAAATTTTCCGCTTTTTTCAAGTTTATTAAGCAGAAGGAAAAATAGCACAAAAGCTGCCAGAACTAGTATAATTTTAATTATTTCCATTTTTTATCACCTTTTCCACTACAAAATCCGTATAGAAAAATGTCATATCCCTTTTGTGAAGTCTACTGTCAAGTTCCTTCATTCTTTCGAATTTTTTCCCGTCTAAATTTTTTTCTTTTCCAGTAACTGCTGTTCCACTATCCGTCCCTTTATAACCAAGTTTTTCTGAATTTCTCTCAACTATAAGATTCCAGTATGCAAGCAATGCATTATCTTCAGCATTCTCATAAATTTTTTCCATTAATTTGCTGTAATTTTCAACTGACATATACTCAAATATGTCACTTAAATTAAATTTATTTATTTTAAAATCAATCTGATCCAGATATTCTTCAACTGAACTTTGTATAATTTCCACCTTATGAAGATTTTTTCTGATTTTATCAAAATTTTCCTTTCTCAGGAAATAAGGAAGACAGTCTTTACTGTAATTTCCTGTCAAAATATAGCAAATGTAAGGATTTTCATACGGATTTAACTCACAGAGGGCATATCTGCTTCTTTCTGTCATCTCCTCAGAAATATTTTTTTCTGCATATCTGAAAAATTCCTTATCCCTTCCCAGTTTCCCAACTATATATTTTGAAAAGAACAGCTTAAACATCAGTTTCCATCTGAAATTATTCCAGTATTTATCATAATAGTCCACTCTTTCCTGCTCTGGTTTATCTTCAAGAAGTTTTTCCACTCTTTTTCTATTATGCACAAAAGGAAGTATTTTTTCCCTGAAAATCTTAAAAAACTTTTCAAATTTTCCTGTATGGATTATTCCATTTTCAATTGCTTCCCTGTTAAAGTCCCAGTATTCCTTCACTTCTTTATCAAGATTTTCTTTTATCCTGTCATACATTTCAATTCTTCTGTCAGATTTTGTAACCCCCATAAACTCCAGCATTTCATCATAGGAAAAACTATTAAAAACTTCCTTTTTCAGCTTGGCAAGTGCTATCTGAGGAAAACTTATATCAAGTGCAACCACCTTCTCCGGATTTTCTGCAAGCATGGAAAATACATTGTCTCCCGCAGATAGTATCCCAAAGCATATATCATTTTCCTGTATATTAAGACTTTCGAGTAAAACTTCCGTATCTTCCCAGCATTGGGAATACCTTATCAAAGAAAAATCTACCCTGTTTTCTTTTACTTCACTTTTCATCTATAACTTCCTCCAAATTTATCTGTATACATTTTCTAATCTGTCTTTTTTACTGATTTTATATTTCATTTAACTTTTTTATTATTCCCGTACTTCCGTCAAACTGGACAAAATCTCCTGTTTTTAAGGCTGTTACTGCTCCCTGTACTCCAACTATGGCAGGTATATTCATTTCACGTGAAATAATTGCACTATGTGATAAAAGACTTCCTTTTTCCACTATAAGCCCCTTTAATAAAGGAAAAACCATAACCCAGCTTGGATCCGTAGATTTTGTAACAACAATATCTCCGTCTTCAACTTCAGTATTCATAGGATTTAGTACAATTTTTACTTTTCCTTTAACTACTCCCTTGCTGCATCCTGTTCCCTTAAGAATATTTTTATCTCCCTGTTCATTTCCTATCAAATCTTCATAATGGAAGTTTTCTCCTAAAAATCCCCTCGTTAAAAATCTGTCAGGAAGGACAGCTCCTTCTTCATATTCCTTATATTTTTCCTTTCTTAAATCTATCAGCTTTTTCAAATCTGTATCAATTAATGCCCCGTCTATCAGCCCAAAAATTTCGTCAATTGTCAGATAAAATACATCCCTTTCATGAACTATTATATTTTCTTCCTTCAGGTAAGTTCCCATTTTTTTCATAATTTTTCTGACCATGCCAAAAACCTTTGTTCTTTCATATCGTAGATTTTCCCTTAATCGAATAAATTTTTTTGCATAGGATACTGTTTTTTTCAGTATAAATTTTTTCAATGGACTGATTTTAAGATTTTCATATATTTTGTTCTGTTCCTCTGAAATGTTCCTTTTACTATGTTCCGTTACTTCCTTTGTCATTGAAATCGAATATACCATTCTAATTAAAAATAACGGATCTTCCCTCAATGTCAATGCTTCAAGCTTCAGCTCATGCACTGTCCTGTCACCAAATTTTTGCATATATTCTTCCAGTAATGAGTTAAATTCTTTATTCCTAGTTAAATTTTCAATATTAATGTCTGTTGCAGCCTTTTCAATTATCCCTTTTATTTCATTCTGTAAATCCTTATCCTTTTTTATTATATTGCTCATTTTCATAATATATTTTGAAGGCTCAACACTTATCATGTCGCTACCTTCCTGAGCAATAAGAATATTATGCACTTCCTCAAAATTTTCCTTTATATATTTTTCAGCTGCTTTTTTTGAAAGGCCAAACCATACCATTACAAGAAAATCATTTATAATAGGAATTTCCCAGTTTTTCAAAAATTTATTTTCAAGAAATTTATAATATTTTTTCAAGTCCTTCACACTTTTTTCTTCCAGCCTGCTATTTTTTCCGTTAAGATTTTCATCTATAAGTTTATAAAACTTTTTAGCCTTATTCTCAATCAGAAACATATTTAGGAATAATGTTGTCCCTGCCTTCAGCTTTTCAATCCTGTTTCTGAATTTTTCCCACGAAGACATTTTTTCTTCCGCTTCCAGAAGGTTTTCATTTATATCTTCTTCAGACAGTTCCTTTTTCACCCCCATCATCTGCTCCATAAATTTACTGTTATTACGTGAATTAGGAAACAGCATGAGAAGTTTGTACCAGTTTATCAGATTATAGTAAACTCTTCCCTTTAATAATCCAAGCATGTTGTCATATACAACCTGATAGCTTTCAACAACCTTCGGAGGCACTCCAGTAATTTCTGAAAATCTTTTATATACATCAGAATAGGCTTTTCTTATAAAGCTGAAGGTAAGAGGAAGAGTAATTTCAGGGTAGCTTTCTACAATATTACTGTTGTCCCATATTATTACATTTGCTGTTTTTTCATCTGCTTTTTTTAATGTTGTTATCGGTCTTGACTGCAATATGTAAAGTTTTCCCTTTTCAAATGCCCATTCCATATCCTGAGGTTTTCCATAATATTTTTCAATATTTATGATATTTTCACCCAGTTCCTGTACTTCGCTGTCATTTAATACTTCATCTTCAATATTTATTTCTTCTGTCTTTATTTTCTTGTTTTCAAAATCTAAAACCTGTCTTATTTTTTTAGTTCTTATTTCCTTTTTTATTTCCTTCGTTTTTTTATTATATATAAACAGGTCTCCATTTTCATCCCCATCAACTATGCTTGTTCCCAGGCCATAAGTTCCTGAAATTACAATTTCATCATAATTTCCATTTACGGGATTTACACTGAATCCGACTCCGGCCTTTTCAGAATTTACCATTTCCTGAATTATTACTGCCGGAACATTTATTTCATTGTTTATTTTTCCTTCTTTTCTATATTTCATGACATGATTTGAAAAGGAAGAAATCCATACTTCCTTCACTTTTTCAATTATATTTTCCTTTTTTACATATAGATATGTTTCAAACTGACCTGCAAATGAAAAATTACTGCTGTCTTCCTCTATTGAAGAAGATCTTACAGCATAATAGCTATTGTTTTCTGCTATGTTTTCTATTTCTGCCAAAAATTCTTCCTTAATTTTATGCTCTTTTATGACTTTTATTATATTTTCTGTCTTTCTTTCTGTATTTTTATCAAATATGCTGTTCCAGTCACTTATTTTATCTTCATTTCCTTCTTTTCTGTTATATTCTTTTATCTCATCTAGTATTACTTCCCTGAAATATTTATTTGTAACTACTGAAAATTTAGGCACATTAAATCCCTGAACTGCCAGTTCAAGTAAATTCTGTGCCTTTTTTCCTATTTTTTTTTCAAAATCAATTTTTTCAGTATAATCTTTTGTTTTTTCAATATTATAGATATATTTCATTCTTCTGTCCCCTTTCAAAGATGAAATCAAAACTTATTTTTCAAGAAACTCCTTCATATCTTCAGGTAATGATATTTCTATTTCCATTTCCTTCTTTGCTGCAGGATGAGTGAACTTTACCCTGTAGGCATGTAAAAACTGTCTTTTTATCCCTTTTTCAGGATTCAGGCCATTTCCATAAAGTTCATCACCTGTAATTGTATGGCCTATGGACTTTAAATGCACCCTTATCTGATGAGTTCTTCCTGTAAAAAGCTCACATTCTACAAGTGTCACATTCTTATCTTCAAATTTTTTTATAGGTTTTACTACAGTTTTTGCATACTGCCCTCTTTCATCTATGATCCTCTGTAAATTATCTCCGTCCCTGTAGATAGGCTTTTCTATAACAATTTCCTCATCAGAATCAATAATTCCGTCAACTATCGCCAGATATTTCTTTTCAAATATTGAAAAATTCTGTAAAAAAGCCTGGGCAAAGCTGTTTTTTGTTATTATTATAAGTCCTGATGTGTTCATATCAAGCCTGTTGTAAAATCTCGGTACCATTTCCTTGCCGTATTTTTCCTTAAAATAATATACTATTCCGTTTGCAAGGGTAAAATCAGCCTTTTTTTGTGTAGGATGAGTCAGAAGAAAAGGCTCCTTGTTTACTATCATTATGTCTTCATCTTCAAATACTATATCAAGATTAAGTTTTATTGGCTTTATATCTGTCCCCTTTTCCTTTTCAATTACCCTCAGTATACCACTTGAAGGAAGTTTTTTTGTAGTCCTTACCTTCTTTCCATTTAGGAATACCTCCACATTTCTAAGACTTCTCCCTGAATAATTCTGAACTTCCCTCAGATACTGGGATATTTTCATTCTCTGGTATTCCTTTTCCAGTCTAAATTTTTTCATTTTTTTATACTACCTCATAATTTATAATTTCTTTCTTTTAAGTTAAGACAATTTTTCCAGTTAAAAGGCTTCTCTTAAGTTATCCTTTTAAATTTGTTATTTCCTGCTCCCATTTTGCAATTTTTTTCTTTGCCTGTATTATTTTAACTTCAAGAACCTTTATTTTTTCTTCTGCTGTAAGCTCATTTTTCAAGCTTTTTTCAATTTCATCTATTTTCTTTGAAGGCTCTTCAGCTTCAATAATTTCAATTACCTGTTCTTCAGGAATTTCATTGCTGCTTATATATTTTATTGTTCTCACAGATAATTCTTTAATTTTATCATTATGATATTTTAAGAATATTTTATATCTCTGTATTTCCCTGTAAACAAAATCTTTTTTCAGCCCAAGATTGAGAAACCATCCATTGAATGCACCATTTTTATTATTTGCCAGAAGTTCCTGAGCTTCAAATAGTATTTTTCCTAGTTCTATTGTATTTCTCTGTATCTGCATTATATTTCTTTTAGCTGTTTCTTCTTTTTTTAGAAGCTCGCTTCTTGTAAAATCATCTTCAATTCCATAAAATTCAAAATCAAAGTTACTTGTAGTTTCCACTGTCTGCTGAAATTTATTTCTTTTTTCTAAAATACTGTTAATACTCATTTTCTTCCTCCTCCTCTAAAAATTCATCAACAAGATTTTTGTAATCTATCGCCGCATTGGAATAACTTCTATAGGAAAATATATCCTTCTGCTGTTTCATTGAATTTAGTATATTCTGGTCTTCCCTCACTGAAATTTCAGAAAATTCATTATTGGAAAAATATTTCATAAGTTCATCTTTTGTTTCCTTGTAGACTATTGTATTCTGTTTTGTCTGCACAAGGAATATCTTCCTTATTTCAAGTTTTGGATTAATTACCCTTGAAATATCATACATATTAAGTAAATCTGCCAGTCCATTTATATCTATAGCTGAACTTTTAGAAGGGGCAAAAATATAATCAGTTGCCTTTAAAACTGCTTTTGTAAGGTTATTTACAGTTCCCTCTGTATCAAATATAACATAATCATAGTCTTCAAACAGGTAAAGTATATTTACAATACTGTCAATTTGAGACTGTGCATCCTGATTTTCAACTATAAAATAGCCGTCCATTTTATTTAACTCAGCATCTGAAATTATTATATCAATCCCATTTTTTTCTATTATATATTTTTTTAAATCAAATACATTTAATTTTTCGTACTGTTCTTTTATTAAATGAAACAATGTATTTTCATTTTTCAATCCCAGATATACTGAAACTGCTCCTCTTGCATCAGCATCAATTAACAGAACTTTTTTACCTCTATTATGCAAAGCATATGAGATATTTACCGCCGTTACTGTCTTTCCTGCTCCACCTTTCGGATTAACAACAGAAATTATTTTCATTTTTTCCTCCATTTTTATATTTTATATTGTCGCACACGTGCGACAATATTTTTCATTTATTTATATTATACCTTAATAATCTATTTTTTTAAAGTAAATATGGAAATGTATAATGTCAGTTATTTTGAGAAAATCAATAAAAAAGAGCTATTTAGAAGAAAAAAATGAATTTTCATATGAAAATTATATTTTTGAATTATTTAAAATTTTACAATATAAAACAGGAAATGAATTTAGAAAAAGTCATCTGTTTGAGCTTTTAGGCGAGTTTTTGACTTTTCCTTAATGAATGACTGTTTTATATGAGTAAAATTTTAGTAAATGAATAAATATAATTTTTATGTGATTAATTCATGATTTTTCTAACTTAATCAGCTCCTCTGTATTTAATGTTTTCTCAAAATAACTAACATCTTACCTTTTTTAAATGTTACTTTACATTCATCAGAAGTTATTATGTTACTGACAAGGCGGGAAATTTTTCTTTCTACATCAAGATTGAAAGTTTCATATTTAAATCCTTTTAATGTCAGTTTTTCTATTATTTCATCTAATGGAATTATTGAGAATCCATAATCTTTCCTATTATTTATCGAAAAAGATTCATCCTTATAAAAAATTTCTTCATCTTCTGATAAAATCGTAATATTAGGATATTTTTCCATAAGAAATAAATTACTCAATGTCAAATCTATTCTTTTTCCTAAAGCACCTAAAATATTAATAGATTTATATTTAAAGCCATTTTTCTTTTCCAGTTCATTTATTTTTTGCAGAATTAATTCAAAATCAGTATAATCTTTTTCAGGATTATATTTCACTATATTTATTCCCTGTGTTTTGAAGTATTCCAGAACAGGATTATCTATTGAATCTAGATCACCTATTATATAAGATGGTCTTTTACTGTATTTATATGCATAATTAGCTCCTCCGTCTGCACATAAAAGAACTGTCTCCTCATCAAACAGTCTGTCTATAAATTCCTGCGAATATTTATATTCTCCATTTAAAAATACAACTGCCTTCATGTCATCATCCTTTTTTATAAAATATATGTCTGTATTTTCTATGTAATTTTTTACTAATTGATTTCATAAAAAAACATGACCCTGAAAATTCTTATATTTTAAATTTTTAATTTTCATAGGTCATGTCTATACTCACCTCTTATTTTACATATTTTACATTTTAAAGTTTTTTATGTGAGATACTTCTAAAATAATGCTACTGTCTCAATTCTGCCATATAATCCTTTTTCATTTTAGCCAGAATCTTATCAATAATATCATTAATCTCCTTTTCTTCAAGAGTTTTAGAGTCATCTCTTAACAGAATACTTATAGCTACACTCTTTTTACCAGGTTCTACTCCTATTCCCTGATAAATATCAAACAATTCCACTTTTTCAACCTTTTTATCTATTTTTTCAATTGTTTTCAGAACATCCCCAACCAGTATATTTTCATTCATTACAAGGGCAAGGTCTCTTGGAACTGCAGGATATTTAACAATTCCCTGATAAACAAATGGTTTATTTATGTACTTTTTAATTAGCTCAATATTAAATTCTGCAACTAGTACAGTCTTTTTATTCAATCCAAAATTTTCAAGAACATCAGGATGTATTTCCCCAAAACTTCCTATGTATTCTTTTCCAACAAACACATCAGCTGATCTTCCTGGATGGAATTCAGTCTGTACAGATCTTTTTATTGAAAAATTTTGAAATTTCAATTTTGAGAAAATTTCTTCCACAATTCCTTTTAAATCATAAAAGTCATAGTGAACAGGTTTTGGATTCCATAAAGTCTTGTCATTTTCACCTGCCAGAATAATTCCCACTTTTATATCTTCTTTTGCAAGTTCTTCAGCTTTTTCAAACGTTCTGCTTACTTCAAAGAACCTTATATTTGAGACATTTCTGTTCATATTATCCTTGGCATTTTTTATAAGACTGTACAGTAATGTAGGTCTCATTGTAACAAAATCTTCTGTTATTGGATTTGAAATATCAATCAGTTTATCTTCTGAAACTCCTGTAAACTTCAGTTTCTGCAATGCATCTTTAGGAATAAAGCTGTAGTTTATAACTTCCTTCA
Source organism: Leptotrichia sp. oral taxon 215 str. W9775 (assembly GCF_000469505.1). NCBI lineage: Bacteria > Fusobacteriati > Fusobacteriota > Fusobacteriia > Fusobacteriales > Leptotrichiaceae > Leptotrichia > Leptotrichia sp. oral taxon 215. The sequence continues at coordinate 15,150 of NZ_KI272840.1, forward strand.
ATCCTACGCTTGCACATATAGTTTTTACCCTGTCAGTAAGTTTTGTAGTATCAAGAGTTGAATTCTTGTTTATATCCACTCTTGGAAGAATATTTTCTATATTATCAAAACCGTACATTCTTATTACTTCTTCAAAATAATCCTGTTCAAGTTCCAGGTCTCCTCTGTATGAAGGAGCTGTAAGAGTAAGCGTTTCACCATTATCTTTAACATCTATCTCAAGATTTCTCAAAATTTCTATTACTTTTTCCCTAGGAATAACTTTTCCAACAAATCTGTTAAGTCTTTCAAAATTAAGTTCTGCTACTTTATTTTCATATGGAACAGGATAAACATCCACATAACCGTTTAGAATTTCCCCTCCTGCCACTTCCTGTATAAGATTTGCAAGTCTGTTTATTACTTTTATTGAATCTTCTACATCAATTCCTCTTTCAAATCTGTATGAAGAATCACTTGATAAAGTCAGTCTTCTTGAAGTTTTTCTTACATTCTGAGGATTAAACTGTGCAACTTCCAGAAGAATATTTTTCGTATTATCTGTAACTTCTGAATCAAGTCCTCCCATAACACCACCGAGGGCAAGTATCTTCTTACTGTCACATATTACAATGTCCCCGTCTTCAAGCTCTCTTTCCTGCTCATCAAGAGTTACAAGTTTATCCCCTTTTACCGCTGATTTTACTTTTATTTCATTTCCCTCGATTTTATCAAGGTCAAAAACATGGTTAGGGTGATTTATTTCCATAAGAATAAAGTTGGATACATCAACTATGTTGTTGATACTTCTAAGTCCAACAGATTCTATTCTTTCCTTAAGCCATTTTGGACTTTCCTTTACTGTCACATTTTTCAGAATTCTTGTTACATATCTTCTGGAAAGATTACTGTCTTCTATAGTAACTTTTACATTATCTGACGTTTTCTCTTCGATTTCATTTTTTATTTCTGTTTCAGGATATTTAAGCTCCTTACCGTAATATGCTGAAAGCTCCCTTGCAATCCCAATGTGCGAAAGACAGTCAGGCCTGTTTGGAGTTATTTCCAGTTCAAATACAGTATCGTTTATTCCTAGATAATCCTTAAAAGGTACACCTATCGGAGCATCTTCAGGAAGTATTATAATTCCGTCCTTGTCGCTTCCTATTCCAAGTTCTACTTCGGAACAAAGCATTCCACACGATTCTTTTCCTCTTATTTTACCTTTTTTTATAACAAAATCTTCACTTAACTTTGCCCCTATCTGTGCCAACACCACTTTATCCCCAGCTTTATGATTTGAAGCTCCGCATACAATCTGAAGTATTTCTTTACCATTATCCACTTTACATACTGTCAGATGGTCAGAATCAGGATGCATTTCCTTTTCTATAATCTTTGCAGTCACAACATTTTCCAAATTGCTTCCTGCTATTTCTATTTTTTCAACTTCCTGTCCTATCATAGTCAGGGAGTTTTCCATTTCATTTATTTCTATTCCGTCTAAATCTATATATTGCTTTAACCAATTTAAAGAAATTAGCATTTTTCCTCCTTAATTTTCTTTTTCTTGTACTATTACAGTACATTCTTTTCTTCTTTCAGGAATTTAAAATCATTTGACCAATATTGAGATTCAGATTTATAAATTCCTATTTAGTATTAGAACTGATCTAAAAATCTTACATCATTTTCAAAAAATGCCCTTAAATCATCGATTCCATATTTTAACATTGTAATTCTTTCAAGTCCAAGTCCAAATGCAAATCCCTGATATTTCTTAGGATCTATCCCCACTCCTTCAAGAACTTTTGGATTTACCATTCCGCTTCCAAGAATTTCAAGCCATCCGGTTCCTTTACATACTCTACATCCTTTTCCTTTACATACACCACATTCAACATCCATTTCTGCCGAAGGTTCTGTAAATGGGAAAAAGTGAGGTCTGAATCTTACATTTCTTTCTTTTCCGAATATTTTCTTTACAACATTTTCAAGTATTGCCTTAAAGTTTGCAAAAGAAACATCTTCCCCTATCATAAGTCCTTCCATCTGGTGGAACATAGGAGTGTGGGATACGTCATAATCAGGTCTGTAAACCTTTCCAATAGACACCATTCTAAAAGGAGGTTTCCTATCAAGCATGTATCTTATCTGCATTCCTGAAGTCTGTGTTCTAAGCACTACATCATCCTGAATATAAAAAGTATCTGATACTTCTCTTGAAGGATGCGTTTTTGGAATGTTTAATGCATCAAAATTGTATTTTACATATTCAATTTCAGGTCCGTCAACAATGTCAAACCCCATATCAGAAACTATTTCCTTTATTTCAGCAACCGTTTTTGTCAATGGATGAAGGGATCCTTCATTTGCTTTTCTTCCAGGTAGTGTAATATCTATAGTTTCATTTTTCAGTCTTTCCTGTTTTGCCATTTCCTTTAATGTATTAAGTTTTTCATCAAATCTGTCCTGCAGAACAACTTTTAATTCATTTGTCACTTTACCAAATTCAGCTCTTTTTTTAGCTGCAATTTCTGCCATTCCCTTCATTATGGCTGTAAATTCTCCCTTTTTACCTAAAACCTTTACCTTCAGGTCATTCAGCTCATCAAGATTTCCTACATTATTAAGTTTTTCCAGCACGTCCTCTCTTAAACGGGACAGTTTTTCCAACATATTTCCTCCTTAACTTATACCAAACATTTATACTTTCGTTTTATATATATTATTTTCATTTTATATTTAACTTAGATTATATCACAATTTATAACTAATTTGTACCTTTAAGAGAATTATTAATTGAAAAAGTTTTATATTAATGTTATTATCAGATGGGAGAGAAATTCATATTCAGAAAGGACAATATGAAAATAATATACGTTATACTTGGATTTGTTTCCATGGGGCTCGGAATTGCCGGCTCTTTTCTACCGGGACTTCCTACAGTGCCTTTTCTTCTTCTGGCCAGTTTCTGCTTTGCGAGGGGATCTGAAAGATTTCATGGATGGTTCACCCAGACAAAGATATATAAGAATTATCTGGAAGATTTTGAAAAGAACAGAAGTATGACTCTAAAAACAAAAATAGGATTATTGTGCCTATCGAGTACAATGATTGCTTTTCCAATTTTTTTTGTAAAAAATAACTATTTACGGTTAGCACTTATTCTAGCTGTAATATTTAAATATTACTATTTCATATTCTGTATAAAAACTTCAAAACTGGATAAGTAATATAATAAAACTATCTCATAAATTGCTTTTACGCCTTTTACGAGATAGTTTTTTCTATATTATATATTTTATTTTTAAAAATGGCGGAAGTAGAGGGACTCGAACCCACAAGACGTTTAACCGCCCACAGCTTTCCAAGCTGCTGCCCTACCATTAGGCGATACTTCCGCAAAATTACTCACAAAAGTCATTATACTAAACTTATACTTAAAAGTCAATGGTATGACAGAATTATTTGATTTTATTCAAAGAAATATCCTTATCTTTGGTATTCTTACATTTTTCAATATTACTTCCTGTTCTGAATTTAAAAATTATTTCCTATTGTTTTCCTAATTTTATCACATTTTTAGGCTATTACCATTAAATAATTTCTGTAATCACTTCAAAAATCCAGTTTCAGGCTCTATAATATATCTTCTATTTAAATATAATAAGTAGAACTCCCGCTGCAACTGCAGATCCTATTACTCCGGCAACATTAGGTCCCATTGCATGCATAAGAAGAAAGTTGCTTGGATTTTCCTCCTGACCTATTTTCTGTACAACCCTCGCTGCCATAGGCACAGCAGAAACTCCTGCCGCTCCTATCATAGGATTAACTTTTCCACCACTCAGTTTGCACATTATTTTCCCAAACAGTACTCCCCCCACAGTTCCAAATGCAAAGGCAAACAATCCTAACGCCAATATTTTCAACGTTGTAACATTCAGGAATGTATGGGCATTTGCTGTAGCTCCTACTGTTACTCCAAGTACAATCGTTATGCAGTAGAGCATTGCACCTTTTACATGTTCAACAAGGTTTCCGACTACTCCAGATTCCTTTATAAGATTTCCCAGCATAAGCATCCCTATAAGAGGAGCCGCAGAAGGTATAAGAAGCGTAACTACTATTGTTACTGCTATAGGAAATAAGATTTTTTCACCTTTACTTACTTCCCTCAGTTGTACCATTTTTATCTGTCTTTCCTTTTTTGTTGTAAGCAGTTTTATTATTGGTGGCTGTATTATAGGTACTAATGCCATATAGGAATACGCTGCAACTGCTATTGGACCAAGCAGGGCAGGTGCCAGTTTTGTTGTTGTATAAATTGCTGTAGGTCCGTCCGCTCCTCCGATTATTCCTATGGAAGCCGCTTCCCTTCCTGTAAGACCTAGCAATATTGCACCTATAAATGCGATAAATATTCCCAGCTGTGCTGCCGCTCCAAGCAGAAGGCTTTTAGGATTGGCTATTAACGGTCCAAAATCAGTACTCGCACCTATTGCCAAAAATATCAATGGCGGATATATACCAAGTTTTACTCCCTGGTACAGATAATACAATAATCCTCCAGGTTCCATCATTCCTTCATTTGGTACTCCTGGCAGGTTCACAAGAAGCATTCCGAAAGATATGGGTAACAGTAAATATGGCTCATATTTTTTTCTTATTGCAAGATACAGTAAAATAAGTGCAACTATTATCATTATAAACTGCTGCCACGTCAGCATGGCCAGTCCTGTTGTACTATAAAGTGTTTTCAGTAACTCCATTTCCTTCTCCTTTCGTAACTATGACAAACTGATAAGTAATGCCCCAGTTTCCACAGTATCTCCTTTAGATATATGTATTCCTTCCACAGTAGCATCTACAGGGGCAGCTATAGGATTTTCCATTTTCATTGCCTCAAGTACTATCAATGTTTCTCCTGCCTTCACCTTCTGCCCTGGAGAAACATTTACACCTACTACAAGTCCTTGCATAGGTGCTTCAACTTTTATATTTCCTACCTTTTGTTCTGTTATCTTGTCCTCTGGTTTTTCCGGCTTTTCTTCTTTTATAGTTTCAGGCTTTGCAGCTTCAATTTTTCCTTCCTTTTCACTTACTGCTTCCAGTTCTACTTCATAAACTTTGTCTCCAATTTTTATTTTATATAATTTTATCATAACAATCTCCCTGCAGGTTATATTTACGTTCATTCAGGATAACGTATAATCCTTTTTTTATGTTTTACCTGTTTACTGATTTACTTCCCTTATTGATTGTACCTTTATATAGGCATTGTCAATTTCTCCGGCTGCATCTATAACTGCGGCTGCAACAGCTGCAAGCATTTTCTCATCCTTTATGTCTTCCGGTCCTATTTTCTTTCCTTCTGATGCAGAATTTTCCGATGAAACAGAAAATGCATCTGCTAACGGTTTAACTGTAACTTTTTTATTTTCAGTTACTTTCTTTTCAGAAGGAAGATATTTTAAAAGGGATAGTATAAAAGAAATCAGAATCAAAACTAAAAATACTGTCAGCATACTCACTACTGTTATAACCAGCGAATCTCCAAATGTTATCGGAGAATCTCCATATATTATTTTCATTCATTTCTCCTTTCACTTAAAATACTACATTTATAGTCTGTACTTTTATTTCTTCTTGAGGATTATTACGTTTTTCAAAATATGTCTGTGCCACCTGAGGGAACATTGCGTAAGTCAGTACATCCTCTTCGTTTCTGGCAAGATTTCCCACTTCTTTTTTTATTTCGTCATATTCATTAGTTAAAAGATCTGCAGGTCTTCCTGTAAATACTTCCTCATCTCCTATTATTTTTTTCTTCATTTCCTCTGAAATAGGGACAGGTGATTTTCCGTACATTCCCCTTACATAATCTTTTATTTCCTTAGGTATCATCTTATATCTTTCTCCTGTCAGGACATTGAATACCGACTGGGTTCCAATCATTTGGCTCATAGGAGTTACTAATGGAGGATATCCTAAATCTTCCCTTACTTTCGGTATTTCCTTCAGTACATCTTCATATCTGTTTTCTGCCTTCTGTGCCTTTAACTGTGAGAGCATATTTGAAAGCATTCCACCTGGAAGCTGGTATTCCACTATGTTTGGTTCTGTACACAATGCCTGAGGATTTAATGTTCCTTTATCAAGATATTTTTTTCTTATTGGTTTAAAATATTCTGCAATTTCCTTTAACAGACTAAGATCAATTCCTGTATCATGTTCTGTTCCCTGAAGGGTTCTCACAAGGGATTCCGTAGTTGGCTGCGAAGTTCCTCCTGAAAGTGGTGAAATTGCAGTATCAACTATGTCTATTCCCGCTTCCACCGATTTAAGATTTGTCATTGCTCCTAGCCCTGCAGTATTGTGGGTATGTACTTCTATTGGAACGCTTATTACTTTTTTCAGTTCAGTTACAAGTTCATAAGCCCTATATGGAAGAAGTATTCCTGCCATATCCTTTATTGCTATGGAATCTGCTCCCATATTCTGCATTTCCAGTGCAAGATTCTTATAATATTCTATTGTGTGGACAGGACTTATTGTGTAACATATTGCAAGCTGGCTGTGTCCTCCATATTTTTTAGTACTTTCCGATGCCTGACGTATATTTCTTACATCGTTTAAGGCATCAAAAGTTCTTATTATATCTATTCCATTTTTTATTGATTTTTCAACGAATTTCTCTACTATGTCATCTGCATAATGTCTGTATCCTAAAAGATTCTGTCCCCTCAGAAGCATCTGAAGCTTTGTATTTTTTGCCCTTTTCCTTATTTCCCGTAATCTTTCCCATGGATCCTCATTTAAAAATCTGATTGCCGAATCAAAAGTTGCTCCTCCCCATACTTCGAGGGCATAATATCCTGCACGATCCATTTTTTCTACTATTGGTAAGATTTCAGCTGTTGTAAGCCTTGTCGCCATTAAAGACTGATGACCGTCCCTTAATGAAGTTTCTGTTATTTTCACTCTGCTCAAAGTTACTTCCTCCTTCATTTTCAATAGATACTCTATTTTAATTGTTGTTTATTATGCTAATTAATTGTATTTGTACATGATATGTCTTCTATATAATTATACTATCATTTTTCTAAAAAGCAACTTTATATATTTCTTATTTATCATTTTAATTTAACTTTTTTCGTATTATTTTATCTGTTATATTTCTAATTACCAGATTTTTTTATTTTTCTAAAATAGAAAAGCCCTGATTCTTAAACATGAAAAATCATATTTATTAATCAAGACTTTACCTATTTCTGCTATTCTAGTCTATTAATATAGTAAATTTTCGTTTTTCAGCTATTTTGTCACAAAGTATTTAAATTAAATTCCCAATTCCTTATGAAAATACTGTAATGCACTTTTTGATAGAATTGTTTTATTTTTATTAGTATCAGGAGTTTTTAAAGCTTTTTTATATATTTTCAGATAAGATAGCATCTTTTTTTCTATAAATTTTCTATTTTTATCTAATTTTAGATATTCTTCATGATTTATGACAGCTTTATTATTAGATAGATATTTTTCATCTATAATAATAACTGTTTTTGTAAAATCTAATCCCTTATTTCCTACTGTTTTATATGAAAAATTGTGATTAATATTACTTCTGACAGGTATGGCAAATATTAAGTTATTATACCTTATCAAGTGAACTGCATAAGGTCTTTTCTGTTTCTGTAATATTTCTTTACAGTTTTTATACTTTTCATAAAATTCAGGTGTTAAATAAAAAAATGCCATACTTTTATTTTGCATGTTATTTCCCCTCTTTTAAATTTCTAAGTTATAATGATTATCTCTTAGTCTATTATATTACTTTTAATATAAATTTAAAAGCCTCTTAAAAAATAAGAGGCTCATCCATTTGTATACTTCTTTTTTTTATCCTGTTCGCTATACTACGAGCATATCATCCATTTGTATACTTCTTTTTTTTATCCTGCTCGCTATACTACGAGCATATCATCTTAACAATATTATATATGATTTTAAAAATTTGTCAAGAATTATAATAAACTTCTTTATTCTTTTTTTACATTACTCAGCTTTCGGTCCTGCTTCTGCAATGTGCATCGGCATATTAGGATATTTCTTTGCAAAATTTTCCTGGAACATTTTTGCCAGCTTTCTTGCATAGGAATCATAAGCTTCCTTATTATCCCATGTGTCAGCAGGATTCAATATTTCACATGGAACATTTGGACAGTATTGAGGAACATCCACATTAAAGATTTCATTATGTCTGTATTCTACATTATCAAGTTCTCCATTTAATGCCGCTGTTACCATTGCCCTTGTATTTTTCAAATCTATTCTGCTTCCTATTCCATAAGGACCGCCAGACCATCCTGTATTTATTAGAAATACTTTTGTATTGTATTTTTCAATCTTCTTACCGAACATTTCTGCATAAACAGCTGGATTTAAAGGCATAAAAGGTTCTCCAAAGCAAGTTGAGAATGTTGGCTGAGGCTCTGTAACTCCTCTTTCTGTTCCTGCAAGCTTTGATGTAAATCCTGTTATAAAATGATACATTGCAGCATTTTTATCCAGTCTTGATATTGGCGGTAAAACTCCAAATGCATCAGCTGTCAGGAATATTACAACTGACGGTATTCCACCAACTCCAGGAATCTGTGCATTTGAAATATAGTTGATAGGATATCCCACCCTTGTATTTTCAGTCAGGCTCTTATCCTTAAAATCAAATTCCTGTGTCTTCGGATCCATTACCACATTTTCCACAAGGCTTCCAAATTTTATCGCATGATAGATTTCAGGCTCGTATTTTTCCTTGAGGTTTATACATTTTGCATAACATCCTCCTTCAAAATTGAATATTCCATGATCAGACCATCCATGTTCATCATCACCTATGAGTTTTCTGTTTGGATCTGTTGAAAGTGTTGTTTTTCCTGTTCCCGAAAGTCCAAAGAATACAGCAGTTTCTCCTGATACAGGATCTATGTTTGCAGAACAGTGCATAGGAAGTACATCCAAATCAGGCATCAGGAGATTCATTACACAGAATACCATTTTCTTGATTTCTCCTGAATATCTTGAACCACATATAATTCCTATTTTTTTCTCAAAGTTAATAATAATTGCAGCTTCAGAATGTGTTCCATCCAGTTCCGGATTACATTGGAATCCAGGTGCCGCAATAATTGTAAAATCTTCCTTTCCATAGTTGTTCAGTTCATCTTCTGTAGGTCTTATTAAAAGCTGGTGTATAAATAGGTTCTGACTTGCCATTTCATTTACTATCCTGAATTTTTTTCTGCATGTAGGATCGGCTCCTGCAAGTCCATCAAAAATAAATATTTCCCTATTTTGCAGATAGGAAATAAGTTTTCCATATATAAGGTCAAATTTTTCCTTTTCAATAGGCCTGTTCACACTTCCCCACGCTATCTTATTATGAATATCAGGCGTATCAACAATAAATTTATCTTCAGGGGAACGTCCTGTATATTTTCCAGTTGTTACAGATAATGCACCTGTACTTGACAATACTCCTTCACCTCTTTGGATAGCCATTTCTATAAGTTTTGTAGGAGTAAGGTTTCTATAAACTTCTTTTGGATTGAAAAGTCCCAGTTTTTTTAAGCCAAATGTTTTCATCTTTTTCATAACTAACCTCCAGTAAAATATTATTTTGTTATTTATATATTTAATTATTAAAATACTTATTTCTGCTTTAGTTGTTATGTACTATATTTAATTGTCTGTAACTGTTTCCATGAAAAGTAGGATTTTTTGTAATATTATTTCTATATTCATAGTTTACCTCTATTTTCCTAAAAATCAAATTTTATTTAAAGAAAATTTTCCCGGAGATAAAAATTACCAATCTATTACATTCTCTGAACGCAATATGTCCAAAAAATTTTTTGTTAATTCTGAATTACCATCGATAACCTCATCTAATAAATTTTTCTCTATTAATGCCCAATGAAATACTCCTGGAAGATGTCCAGAAAGATAAATTGTTCTAAAGTTTATATTTGGATTGACAATCTCAACTTCATTTTCTGAATAAACATATACTCCACTATATTTGTCTGTCATTCCTAAAAAAAGTGTTTGACTTCTTTCTTCATCCCAATAAACAGCAAAAATCTCTGCCGTTTTCTCTCCATATCTATGTCTCTTTATTATTTTTATTTCACATCCTCTCCTATTCTTTGCATTTATTCCTGCAACTTTAAATGCTTCCTTTTTCTGAATAGTAATATTTGTATCATTTTCTTATTTCAATTCTATTATAACAATTCCCAGATATTATTTCCCTATAAAAGATGTACAGAATTTATAGGTTTTATTCAATCTTTAATATTTTATATATTTTACCATATTTTTTGTGATATAATTATAAAAAACAGGACAGGAGCTGAAAAAATGAAAATATACAGTTATGAAACTCTTGATTCAACTAACGAATTCATGAAAAATAATATTTCAAAATTTGAAGAATATGATGCGGTTACAGCAGAAACTCAGACTCTCGGTAAGGCAAGAAGGGGAAATACATGGGTTTCACAAAAGGGAATGGCTCTTTTTACGTTTCTCGTGAAAAAGGATGAAAATAGCAGCATTGATGATTCTGAATATTTAAAATTACCTTTAATTGCAGGACTTTCCGTCATAAAGGGGCTTAGAAAAATAGAAAATCTTGACTATATGTTTAAATGGACTAACGATGTTTATCTTTATGGAAAAAAAATAACAGGTATCCTTGTGGAAAGAGTTGAAAATAACTTTTTTGTCGGAATTGGAATAAATATAAATAATTCACTGCCTGCCGAACTTTCAGAAACATCAGCTTCCATTTCTGAAATAACTGGAAAACACTATGATATTAAAGAAATTATTACTTCAGTTATTGAAGAGTTTAAAATTCTATTTGAAACATTTCTAAATGGAAAATGGGAGGAAATCCTTCTTGAAATTAATGAACTTAGCTACCTGAAGGAGAAAAAGGTTCATCTTAAAATAAACAGAGCTTATTTTTCAGGAATCGTAAAAAATATAAACCATAATGGAGAACTCGAAATACTCATTGATGACAAAATACATACTTTTTCTGTAGGAGAGGTTTTTGAAGAAAAAATGAGAGTTATTAAGTAATTTTTAAAGTTAGAAATATAAAAACACCGTCAAAGTAATATTGACGGTGTTTCTATCTTCTTCTCTAATTTCTGAATTAAAGATTGTATATTTTAAACAGAAACTTTTTCCTTCTGATAAAAAGCTATTAGTAA
>NZ_KI272841.1:0-106321 GCF_000469505.1 Leptotrichia sp. oral taxon 215 str. W9775
TTACTAATAGCTTTTTATCAGAAGGAAAAAGTTTATGTTTAAAATATACAATCTTTAATTCAGAAATTGGAAAAGAAGATAAAAACACCGTCAATATAATATTGGCGGTATTTTTATGGGAAAAATTAAAAAGAAAAATTGAAATATGTAAAGAAATAATTGAAGAAAATATTATTTTTAAATTAATTAAAAAATACACAACAAAATTTAATATGTGTTATTATAATTCTGTTATAAGCGAATATTATTTATATCTAAAAACATATGGGATAATGATAAATACAAGAGAATTTTATAGAAAATAAAAAAAATATATAAATAGATTAAAATTAAAATGTAATCACTTTAATGTTGATTTTTATGTAAAAATATAGTATAATCATAAAAAAGAATATACTTTTTTTAAGAATTTATTATAGGAGGTTATATAAAAAATATATTTAAAACTAGAATAATAAAGGAGAGAATATGAACAATAATTTGAGAAATATAGAAAAGAACTTAAGAGCATTTATTAAAAGATGTAAAGAAATAACTTATACAAAAGGATTACTTTTTACTTTTTTAATGACAGGAACATTTTCACAAGTAAATGGTAAAGCTAAAAAAGATGAAACAACAGGTAATCAAAGAAAACAGATAGAAAATTCAATAGGAGATATGAAAAAGCTTTTCAAGGATGCAAGATATGAAAATAATAAACTTTTAAAGTCTTCAAATCTTGAATTGATACAGCTTATGGAACAGGGAGACCATGTTGTAAAATCCCCATGGAGCAGCTGGCAATATGGAATTAATGGATTTTTTAGCCATTGGGGCAGTACATACAGAGGGAGAGGGGATAAGTCTGAAAGATACCCTTATAATGGAATTTATGAAAGAAGTACATACAGCTTTGACAGATACACTTCTCCATACAGTGACAGTTACAGCTTTTTACAAAAATCAAGCAATGTAAAATCAGCAACTACTACTGGAAGAGAAGGATACGGATCAAATTATGGATTAACAAGTACAACAAAGAAACAGGAACCTGTGGCAAGTTTAAATGTGGAAGCTACAATAAAGCCTAAAGAAGTAAGTAAGGCTTCAGTGGCGGCACCTAATATAAATGTAGTGGCACCTGTTCTGGTTTCACCTTCTATACCTACTGTAATTCCTGAGACTTTAACTATACCTAGTCCTAATCCTCCTGTGGTAAAGGTAAATCTTCCGCAGCCTAGTGCAAAGCCGTTTGTGGACTTTTCGTTTCAGAATGGAGTATTGGGATGGTTTAATGTAGCAAAGTCTACTGATTATAAAGCATATGATGGAACAACCTCTAAGTATAATGACGGGGGAGGACATAAATTTTGGACAGGATATAATCCGGTTACAAATCAATTACAGGCAAACTCAGGAGTAGATGGAACAACTTTAAATAAAGCATACAAAGCAATGGTGGCAGGAGTACCAAATTCTATAGTTAATCCTAGGGCAGGAGCACTGTTTTATTTCCATAGTACGACTACTGCAGGTTTAGCAAATGCTAGTGACAGGAAATTTATAGCTCAAAATATAGATATGTATTTAGCAGGTAATATAGGAGCAGCAGGACTGACAGATGGAAATCATGAAGGTGCATTAGGAATACATACAGTATGGAATGGAAAACTTTCGAATATTAATGCACATTTATATGGAAAAGCAGCTTTTCTTTCGTTAGAAACATGGTGGGCAGGTAAAATGGAATTTGATAATACACCAGGAAATGAAATAAAAGTAAATATTGAGTCAGTTCCAGGAGTAGCAGGAAGTGGAAATGAAAATACAATATTCCTTATTTATCCTGGGACTTATAGTATGGTAGCTGGACAAAATAATGGAGCTAAGCATCAGCGTGGAGGATTTACCGGTAAAGTAAATGCTGATATAAAAACTGATAAAAATATAGTTTATTCAGTGTTGGGTAATCAGGGATCTTTTGAGATAGACAGTAGTGGAAAATACAATATAACAGGAAATGAAAATATAGTTTATTCAGGTTATGGATATGTTCCTAACTGGAATAACTTTGTAGGGAAAGGGGTTGTTCAGGATAAACATCAGACTGGTATGACACCTACTATAAAACTTACAGAGGCTCCTGTAATAAATGGTGATAGAAATATTGTACTCCTTTTTAATGATAAAATGGATGATAATTTAGCAAAAGGTATTGATGTTTATGGAGGTATAAATAACAGTGATTGGAAAAAATCAGTAATTGGTATTTATCAGGGAGAAATTGATGCCAGAGCAAGAATAGGAAATAATGATGCAACAAGAGTAGTTGAAAATAACATCGGAATATATTCAAGATCAGGACAAAGAGGTCAGGAAACTATAAATGGTCAGGTTGCTAAATTTAATACAAAAACAGATTTAGGTGCTTCTGGATCCAGTATAAATTATGAAGATGATCCTATACATTCTTTGCAGATAAATAATATTGATATAACATTTGGTAAAAACTCTAAAAATGGAGTAATGATAGCCGCTGAACGAGGAACTGTAATTGATGTAGCTATGCCTGGAAATTTACATAGTAATGTTGTAAAAGATAATAGTGGAAACGCTATATCAGGAAAAACAGATTCCACAACAGTACCGATTATGACTACACCTATAAAGGATTATGAGGGAACATCGCCTTTAACAGCTTCTTATGATGATACTGCAAATGAAGTGGCTACAGGTACGGTTATTGCTTATGCATCAGGTGAATGGAAAAATACAGATCATAGAATGACTTCTTCTGAAGTACAGAGATTTGAAGGAAAGGGAAGTCAGATTAATATTGGACAGGATGTTATAATGTCTGCCAGATATAAAGATTATACACCGGCAGGATCTACAACAAAGGTAGAATCATTCCCAGTGGCGTATGTGGCTAAAGATAAAGGGGAAATAACAGCTGAGAAAACTACAGATGCAAAAGGATTTGGATCTATAATCGCTTATGCAGATACAAATTCTAAAATTACTTTAAAGGATAAAGCTACAGCGATAGATGAATGGGCAGCTTCAGATGCAACAACACAGCCTTATTTATATAAAAATATTGGTGGATATGCTAAAGCAGGAAGTACAATTACATTTGAAAAGGATGTAAAAATTCATGGAATGGCAGGATATGCTGACGGTGCAAATTCATTAGTTGAATTTAAAGGAACTGGCAATCTTGTGGAATCAGCAAAAGATGGTGGACTTGTAGCACAAAATGGAGGAAAGATTCAGTTTGGTGGTGGAGACATTAAAACTGAAAAAAGAAATCCTAATGATAATTATAGCGGAGTAGTGCCATTTTTAGCAGACGCTTCTTCAAATATAAACTTTAAGGGAGCAACAGAAATTTCTATTTCAGATGGTATACTTATGCCAGGAACAGCAACTGATTATGCAGCTGAAGATTCATCAGATCCTGCAAATGCCGCAGCAACAGCAGGTAAAAAATATACAGGAATGCAGAATGTAAAAGTTAATGTTACAGGAAATGGTGTAATATTAAGAGTTACAGAAGGCGGAACTGTAAATGATAACAAATGGACAGGACCTACTGGGCTTATTGAAAGTGTTGAAGATGACATGAAAATAAGCAGAGGAAACCTGAGAATAGGACCAAATGCAGATTATAAAGTATATTATAAAAATGGTGAATATTCTATAGAAAGAAATATTGACCTTGATAATGCACCTATTTTCAATAAAATAAAATTTGTGAGGGAAAAAATACATATACAGCCTGGAATTACTGTAAGTTCTGCGACAGGACAAGGAATGATAGTTGGATCAGATTCCGGAGCAACAAGTAATACACAGACAGGATATGTAAATAAAGGTAATGTTGAAATAACAGGTGGAACTGCTTCAACAATAGGATTAAGTACAAGTTATGGAGAAATTATAAATGAAAATGTTGTTAATGTAGATAATGGACTGGGACTGTATGGAGTAAATGGAAGTAAAATACTGAATGACAGTGCTGGAACAATTACTATAACAGGAAATGGAACTGGAATGGCTGCATTTACATCAGCAACTCAGCTTCAGGACTATGGAACAGATGCTAAAATAAAAGCAGGAACTCTTGGAAATAATGAAAAAACTTTAGAACTGGAAAATAAAGGTACAATTACAGTAAATGGAAATGGCGGAATTGGAATGTACGGAGAATTAAAAACATTACCAGGAGCGCATTCCAGTATAGAAGTAGGTAAAACAGGAACTTCTCATGGAAGTATAAGAAATGCAGGGAAAATAGTTCTGGCAGGAGATAATTCGGTAGGAGTTGTTTCAAAAGTGTCAGCTCCTGCAGGAGCGGCCTCGGCTCTTGACTTTGGAGGACCTGAAATAAGCCTGAATGGAACAGGAACTTCTGATATAGTTACAGGTAAGGAAGGAATCGGAGTATATGCAGACAATACAAAGGTTACTTTTGAAACTGACTATGGAGTGGAAGTAAAGGATAAAGGAACAGGAGTATTTATAGAAGGAAATAATCCATCGCTTACAGATAATAAAACTTTTGAATTGAAATATTCAGGAGTTCCAACTAAGTCAGCTGTTGCATTCTTTATGAATAATAAATCAACAGCGTCAGGAGCGGCAATGCTGAACAATATGAACATAAGATTAACTGATACTTCTCAAAATACAGAAGGATTAGTTGGAATATTGGCAAGAGGGACTACAGGAGAACTGAATAACCAGGGAAATATAACAGCAGATGCAGGATATGGAATTATTTCTGAAGGAGTGGAAGTTAGAAACAGTGGAAATATAACTTTAACTAATCCTGTAAGTGAAACACCTAAAAAGGAAAGTGTAGGAATTTATTCTAAAAACGGAAATAAAATTACAAACTCAGGAAATATAACAGTTGGAAAATATTCTGTAGGAATTTATGGAAATGAAGTACAGAATAGTGGTAACTTGAATATTGGTAATTCAGGTACAGGAATATTCAGCCAAGGTGGGAATGTAGACTTGACAGGAGGAACAATAACGGTTGGTTCAGATCAGGCGGCAGCAGTTTATGCAAATGGAGATGGTCAGACAGTAACTGCACATGCAGGATCAAATATTTCCATAGGAGACAACTCTTTTGGAATCCTTGTGGAAAAAGGTGCAGGTTCGGCTGGAAATAAAGTTATAAGTAATATTGCGGCAATAAATAATCTTGGAAATGATACTGTATACATATATTCCAACGATAACAGAACAGGAGCCCAAGTTATAAACAATACGGATCTTACAGCGTCAGGATCATTCAACTATGGAATATATTCTGCAGGAGAAGTTATAAACAACGGTAATATAAATTTTGGAGCAGGAGATGGAAATATTGGAATTTACAGTACTCATGGAGGAACAGCTGTTAATAATGCTTCAATTACAGTAGGTGAAAGTTATATGGATCCTACAAATTCATTGAATAATCGTTATGCTATCGGAATGGCTGCCGGATATACTCCAACTGCGACAGAACTTGCAGCAGGAAAACAGCCTTATACAGGAAATATTGTAAATAATGGTACAATAAACGTTACTGGAAAAGGAAGTATCGGAATGTACGGAACTGGTGCCGGAACAACAGTTTACAACGGTACTGCATCAAACCGTAATGCTGTAATAAACCTGAATTCAAGTGAAACTACAGGAATTTATCTGGATAACGGAGCTTATGGATATAACTACGGAAAGATAAAATCAAATGGCTCAAATTTAAGTAAAATTGTCGGAGTTGTTGTAAAAAATGGTTCAACTATTGAAAATCATGGAGAAATAGATATAACTGCCGCAGATGCTGTAGGAATATTAACTAAAGGAGATATGGCAGGTAATAACTTAGGTATAGTAAAGAACTATGGAAGCTTCAATATAAATGGAACAACAGTACCTGCAGGAACAAGGGCTGAAGATATTTCAGATTCTTCTATAATAGGTGTAAGTAAGGCAAGTGACCTGACTAAGACTGTAGAAGGAGTAAAAATAGAAGTTCCTCGTGGAAGTATTACAGGAACAATAACTGTAAACGGAACACCAGTTGTACCTGAAGTTGCAACAACATCAGGAGAAGAATTTAAACCTATGGAAGTATCAAAAATAGGTATGTATATAGATACTTCAAATAGAAATTATACGACTCCTATTACTGGACTGAGTGCCCTTACTAACCTTAAGAAAGCGGATCTGATAATTGGAGCGGAAGCGGCACAGAATACTACTGGAAAATACATTCAGTTAGATTCTAGAATAACAGATCCTTACAATGCAATGATAAGAGCAAACCAGCAGATTGAAAAATGGAGTATATATTCAGGTTCTTTGACATGGATGGCGACTGTTTCACAAAATGCAAGTGATGGAACTATACAAAATGCCTACCTTGCAAAAATACCTTATACATACTGGGCAGGGAATGAAGCAACACCTGTAAATGTTAGGGATACATACAACTTCTTAGATGGATTGGAACAAAGATATGGAGTGGAAGCGCTTGGAAGCAGAGAAAATCAGTTATTCCAAAAACTGAATGGAATAGGTAATAATGAAGCAATACTCTTCTATCAGGCAATGGATGAAATGATGGGACATCAGTATGCAAATACTCAAATGAGAATAAATGCTACTGGAAACATGCTTGACAAGGAATTCAGATATCTGAAGGACGAATGGAGAAATCCTTCTAAACAGAATAATAAGATAAAAGTATTTGGAATGAGGGATGAATACAAGACAGATACAGCAGGAATTATAGACTATACAAGTAATGCCTATGGAGTTGCTTATGTTCATGAAGACGAAACAGTAAAACTTGGTCATAGTTCAGGATGGTATGCAGGAGCTGTTCATAACAGATTCAAATTTAAGGATATAGGAAATTCTAAAGAAAATCAGACAATGCTGAAGGCAGGAGTATTTAAAACAATTTCTCCGGCATCAGATCATAATGGAAGTTTAAGATGGACTATATCTGGAGATGTATTTGCAGGAATAAATGAAATGAACCGTAGATTCCTTGTTGTAGATGATATATTCCAGGCAAAAGCTAACTATTATTCATATGGAGCGGCATTGAAAAATGAATTAGGTTATGATATAAGAATGAGTGAAAGAACTCATCTGAAACCATACGGAATGCTGAAGATGGAATATGGAAGATTTACTGGTATCAAGGAAAAGTCAGGAGAAATGAGACTTGAAGTGGAAGGAAATGACTATTTCTCTGTAAAACCGGAAGTAGGACTGGAATTTAAATACATACAACCACTTGCTGTCAGAACTCAGCTTTCTGTTGGAATTACAGCAGCTTATGAAAATGAACTTGGAAAAGTTGGAGATGTAAACAATAGAGCGAGAGTAAGATATACTACAGCTGACTGGTTTGGAATCAGAGGAGAAAAGGAAGATAGAAGAGGAAATGGTAAATTTGATCTGAATATTGGAATTGACAATACTAGAGTAGGATTTACACTGAATGCAGGATATGACACTAAAGGAAACAATGTAAGAGGTGGAATAGGATTCAGGGCAATCTATTAATTTTATACTAAATTCTGTGGAAAAAGTAAAATAGATAGGATTTAGAACACTTGTAAAAGAAAAAGGGCTGTCTCAAAAAGAAAATAAAATAATAATGTAAAAAACTATATTTTTGAATTATTTAGAATTTTACAATGTAAAACAGGAAATGAATTTAGGAAAAGTCATCTGTCCGAGCCTTTAGGCAAGTTTTTGACTTTTCCTTAATGAATGACTGTTTTATATAAGTAAAATTTTAGTAAATGAAAAAAATATAGTTTTTTCTTATATTATATTTAATTTTTACCATTTTGAGACAATCCCTTTTTTGTATTTTAAATTTATATAAAATTCAATCTATTCTTTTAATCGATTTTATTTATATGTTGAAAAAATTGTTTCCATAGTTTTTTTGAATGTTGGAGACCCTACCAGATTATAATCTTTTTCTGTGAATTTTTTACAATTATTAGCAAAGTATATTTCAAAAAGATATCCATCTCCTTTTATAGGATTTACTATTCCTGCATAAAGAAGTTCTTCATTTACATAATCTAGTATTGCAGCTGTATCATTTTGTCTTTGTAGGATTTTTCCTTCACTTGTATAGGAAATCTCCATAAGAGTGGAACCAATTAAACTGCACATCACATTACCTGAAGATGGGTTATCTCCATAGAAAGTAGCCCATTCTTCAAAAGAGTCATTAACAAGAACACCATCCTTTGTTTTTGAAAATTCTCCGAAGCTTAATAATGAAAACATTAAAAAAATTAATGTAGCTATTACTTTTTTACTCATAATATTCACTCCTTTAATATGTTATTTATCTAGTATAGCATGTGAAAATCAAAGTTTCAATTTTATGACATGTTAGTAAAAGTCTTTTAAGTATTTTTATGTTTATCAACTCTGACACCGTATTTAAAATACTTTCCCCAGTAGGGACTTTTAAGTGAAGACATTACAACACCTTTTGAAGAAGAAGCATTTATAAATAAGGAATTTCCCACATAAACTGCTGTATGGTTAGTCCTTCCTTCAGGTTTGAAAAATACAATATCTCCGGCTTTTAAATTTTTAGATGAAACTTTTTTTCCGGTTTGTGCCTGCTGGGTTGAAACTCTTGGCAGTTCATGACCGTAAACTTCACGATAAATTCTACGGGTTAAAGCTGAACAGTCAATTCCTTTTTTAGAATCTCCTCCCCATGCATATTTTGTATCCTTCCATTTGCTGTAAGATACAAGGAGCTTTTTTTCAGCAGCAGCAGTTCTTTTTTCACTTGCAGTTCCTGATTTTGCTATTCTTTCATGTTTTTTTCTTAGTTCAGTCATTTTATCAATGATAAGCTGATCTTTATTGTTTGCAGAAATACTGTAAATCCCTGTATTATGGGAAACTTTATTATGCGGAACTGTTTTTGCAGTATTTGCGACACTTGAAGTTTTTCCAGGTTTTGCTGTAGCTGTTCTTGCAGTTTGAGAAGTTTTTGCAATAGGATGTTTTTCTGCAGAATGTTTTGCTGCTGTTGGTTTTGTTTTGCTTTCTGAACTTTTAACGTTGCTTGTATTTTTAACAGCTATACTTTTAGCAGCTGTGCTTTTAGTGTTTGCAACCTTAACAGCTGTGTTTTTAACAGCCGGACCTTTAGAAACAGTTTTCTTTGTTTTTACAGTTTTAGCAGTATTCTGCTTTGCTTTGACATTTTTTTTATGCTTAACAGATTTTCCCTGTAATCCTGAAGTAATAAATGCAAACGCAGCCATACAGATTGCTGTAAAGAATCTCTTTTTTTTCATTTATTTTCTCCTTTTAAAATCAGTTATAATTTGTTTTTAAATTATTTCTGAAAAATATTTTTTTTATTGTATCATTAAATAAGAAAAAAGTAAATTGACTTTGAAAAAGAAAGATATTATAATTTAATATAAAATAAGTGTGGCGTAATTGAAATAAGGTAAAAATAAAATTATATAAATAAAATTTTTGGAGGCGATGAAATGACGGATATCGAAATAGCTCAAAGGGCAAAGTTGGAAAAAATTAATGTGATTGCTGAAAAAGCAGGACTTTCTGAAGAAGATTACGAACAATATGGGAATTATAAGGCTAAAGTCAGCCTTGATGTATTGAAAAAAAATTCTGACAAAAAGGATGGAAAACTTATACTTGTGACAGCTATAACTCCTACACCTCCAGGTGAAGGGAAATCAACTGTAACAGTAGGGCTTACTCAGGCCTTTAACAAATTTGGATATAAGTCAATTGCGGCACTAAGGGAACCGTCATTAGGCCCTGTATTTGGAATAAAGGGAGGAGCTACAGGGGGAGGAATGTCCCAGGTTGTTCCTATGGAAGAAATAAACCTTCATTTTACAGGAGATATCCATGCAATTTCAACTGCACATAACCTTATTTCTGCGTGCATTGACAATCATCTTATGCAGGGAAATGAACTGGACATAGATGTAAATAATATTACTTGGAAACGTGTCCTTGATATGAATGACAGGGCATTGAGAAATATTGTGGTTGGAATGGGAGGAAGACTTAACGGAATTCCTAGGGAATCTTCATTCCAAATAACAGTAGCGTCAGAAATAATGGCAATATTCTGTCTTGCTAACTCAATTACTGACCTGAAAAAAAGAATAGGTGAAATAGTTTTTGGGTACAATAGAAAAGGAGAAATGCTTAAGGTAAAACAGCTGAAAATAGAAGGAGCGGTTACAGCACTTCTTAAGGATGCTATTAAGCCTAATCTTGTTCAGACGCTGGAAAATACTCCTGTATTTATACATGGAGGACCTTTTGCGAATATTGCTCATGGATGTAATTCGGTGCTTG
This sequence comes from Leptotrichia sp. oral taxon 215 str. W9775, assembly GCF_000469505.1. Classification (NCBI taxonomy): domain Bacteria; kingdom Fusobacteriati; phylum Fusobacteriota; class Fusobacteriia; order Fusobacteriales; family Leptotrichiaceae; genus Leptotrichia; species Leptotrichia sp. oral taxon 215. Next base: position 10,396 of record NZ_KI272841.1, read on the forward strand.
CAACGAAAATGGCATTGAAATTGTCAGATTATGTAGTAACAGAAGCAGGATTTGCGGCTGACCTTGGAGCAGAAAAATTTTTGGATATAAAGGCAAGAAAAGCAGAAATTGAACCAAATGTTATTGTTATAGTTGCAACTGTCAGAGCATTGAAACATCATGGTGGAGATACCGACCTGAAATCAGAAAATATAGAAACATTGAAAAAAGGACTTGTAAACCTTGAAAGACATATAGAAAGCATGCAGAAATATCATATTCCTGTAATTGTTGCAATAAATAAATTTATAACAGACACTGATGCTGAAATAAAGGAAATTGAAAAATTCTGCAATGCAAAGGGTGTAGAGGTAGCTCTTTGTGAAATTTGGGAAAAAGGTGGAGAAGGTGGAAAGGAACTTGTAGACAAAGTAATTTCTGCAGTTGAGGAAAATGAAAAGTCAGAAGAAAAATTTTCTCCATTGTATGAACTGGAACTTCCGATAAAGGAAAAAATAGAAATTATTGCAAAGGAAATATATGGAGCTGACGGGGTTAAATTTATGCCTAAGGCACTTAATAACATAAAAAAATACGAAGAATACGGATATGATAAACTTCCTGTATGTATTTCAAAAACACAGAAATCACTGTCAGATAACCCAAAATTATTGGGAAGACCTACAGGATTTGAAATTACAATAAATGAAATCAGACTGTCTGCAGGAGCAGGATTTTTAGTGGCGATGGCAGGAGAAATCATAGATATGCCCGGACTTCCTAAAAAACCTTCAGCAGAACTGATTGATATAGATGAAAATGGAGTAATTACAGGGTTGTTTTAAATGAAAATATGAGAGTTGAAAGTATTTATAAATTCATTAAAAGGTTATCCGACAAGTAAGCTGGAACAGGAAACTGTAAATAGACTAAAAAAATTACAGAATGAAGAAAATAACTAAAAATGAGAGGTCTAAAAATGTCTAAAAAATACGATTTTGAAACATTGATAAGTAGAAAAAATCAAGGCTCGTATAAATGGGAAGGGATGTACAAGGAATATCCTAATCTGCCTGATGATATAGTACCATTTTCAGTGGCAGACATGGAACTGCAGATTGCACCTGAAATAAAGGAAGGATTGAAAAAATACATAGATGAAGCAATACTCGGATATACTGGAACTTATGAAGAATACTTTGAAGCTGTAATAAATTGGATGAAAAGAAAACATAATTTTGATATTCAGAAGGAGTGGATTGTAACTTCATCAGGAGTTGTTTCTGCGTTGTTTGATTCTGTAAAGGCTTTTACTGAAAAAGAGGATGGAGTAATAGTGTTTACACCTGTGTATTATCCTTTTTACAGTGCAATAAAATTAAATGAAAGAAAAATTGTAGAGTGCCCACTCATGGAAAATGAGGGAAGATACACAATAGATTTTGAAAGTTTTGAAAAGCTTGCAAAGGAAGAAAAAAATACACTCCTCATTTTATGCAGTCCCCACAATCCGGTAGGAAGAGTATGGTCAAAAGAAGAACTGAAGAAAATTGGTGAAATTGCCCTTGAAAATAATCTGAAAATTGTTTCTGATGAAATACATTTTGATATTCTTATGGAAGGGGAAAAACATACTGTCCTGCAGACGCTGTCAGAAGAACTTTCTGAAATTATAGTTACTTGTACTGCTCCGACTAAGACATTTAACCTTGCCGGGATTGGAATATCAAATATAATTATAAAAAATGAAAAGATGAGGAAAAAGTTTATCAATGAACAGGGAAGATCATCTGCACACGTGTTTGCGGCATTGGGATATAGAGCCTGCATACTGGCATATACTCAGGCAGAAGAATGGTTTGAGAAGTTTCTTCAGCTTATTAATAAAAATCAGAAAATTGTAAATAGATTTTTTGAGGAAAAGTTTACTGAACTTAAAGCTCCATTAATTCAGGGAACTTATTTGCAGTGGATTGATTTCAGGGCTTTAGGGCTTAAAGGAGAAGATCTGAAAAAGTTTATGAATGGGAAAGCACAATTATTTTTCAGTGAAGGTTATACATTTGGAAAAAATGGAGATGGATTTGAAAGAATGAATCTTGCAGTTCCAACCCATATTCTTGAAAAAGGTCTGGAAAGACTGTATAAGGCAATAAAAGAAAATTATCCTGAATTCTGTAAATAAATTCTGTGATTGTTTAAAAAAGTAACATAAATAAATGAATGGGAATAATTCAGAAAAAATGCAAATCTGGAAAATGGAAAGTTGTACCAAAATAAAAAATACTAAAATAGAAAATGTTATTTGGGGCTGTTGAAAAACAGTCCCTTTTAAAGTGATTTCATTATTTTTGACTGTTTAATTTTATAATATTTTGTGGTATAATACTAAATAAAACTGATGTTAGGAAAAGAAAATAGAATTTATAGAAATATGCATTAAAAAGGAGTGAGAATATTGAAGGTCTCGTTAATAATGCCAACAATAAATGTTACTGATGAACTGGAACTGTTTTTAAAAAGTTTAAAGGAGCAGACTTATAAGGATTTTGAACTTATTGCAGTGGATCAGAACAAGGATGACAAGGCTTATAAAATTTTAGAAAAATATGAAAATGATTTTGAAATAAAGTATATGAAAAGTGACAGGAAAGGTCTAAGCCTGAACAGAAACAGGGGATTACTTGTAATGGACGGAAGTATTGCAGGATTTCCTGATGATGACTGTGAATATCAGCCTGATACATTGGAAAAGGTAGTAAAATTCTTTAAGGAAAATGAAGATAAAAGAATATATTCGTGTAGGACTCTTGAAAGGGGAAAAGACTACGGAACAGGAATAATGGCTGAGCAAAATGTTAAACTGACAAAAGGAAATATTGAAAAAACTGTAAAATCTATTACTTTTTTCGTGAATTATACATATGAGGATATAGTTCTGTTTGATGAAAATCTGGGTGTAGGTTCTGTTTTTGGAAGTGGAGAGGAAACAGACTATGTGCTGACATTACTGCATAAAGGATATAAAGGTGAGTATTTTGCAGATGACATTATTTTTCATCCTGCCAAAAAAGGAAACTATGATGATTTGGACAGGGCGTACAAATATGCACTTGGATATGGAGCACTTGTAAAGAAGGAAGTTTTAGGAAGAAAAAATTTTTTTTACTATTTTAAATTTTTAAAAAGAATATTTAGAAGTATAGCGGGTATAATACTTACAAAAAATAGAAAATATCATAAGACAGTTTTAAAGGGAAGAATCGAAGGATTTAACAAATACAAGTAGGAAAGAAGGAAAACTAAAAATGGACAAATTAAAATGCCTTATAAATATGATAATAGCCTTTATAATTTATCCTTTTACAAAGGGGAAATTTAAAAATAGGAAAATATGGCTTGTCGGGGGAAACGCAGGAGAGCTTTTTGTTGACAATGGAAGAGCAATTTATGAATATCTGAGATCTAAAAAGGATATAGAAGAATACTGGGTTGTTAATAAAAATTCGCCAGTTTTTGATAAAATTCATGGCGGAAAGCTTGTAAAGGGAAGTGTGGAAAGCTACCTTTATTTCATGAATTCGGAAGTTGTACTTTTTTCACATTCAATATCTGCAGATATAGCACCTTATCTGTTTGTTGTTCCAGTTATAAATCTGTTTCACTATAAACCTCTGAAGGTGTTCTTAAATCATGGGACGGTAGGTTTCAAGGTTAGAATGGCAATGAATAAGAAAACAGAAAAAATAGCTGAAAATCTTGTAAAATCCTATGATGTGAATATATGTGATTCAGAATATGAAAAAAATATAAAGACTAAAACATGGTGGAATGTTCCTGAAAATACTGCATTTATAACAGGATATCCGAGATATGATAAATTATATAATGTGGAAGTTGAAAGAAAAGAAATATTTTTTATGCCTACATGGAGAAACTGGATAAAGCTTGAAAATGCAAGGATAGAAGATACAGAATATTTTAAAAATATTACAGGTCTTATAACAGATGAAAGATTTAATAAATATCTGGAAGAAAAAAATCTTTATCTGAATGTGTATATTCATCAGCTTATGCATGATTACCTGAAGGATTTTAATAAGGTAAAACTTGGAAAAAATGTCACTCTATTACCAAAAGATGCTGATATTACTAAGGAACTGATGAAAGCAAAAATTCTTATAACTGATTATTCAAGTGTCGCATATGATTTCTATTATCTGAATAAGCCGATTGTATTCTTTCAGTTTGACAGGGAGGAATATCAGAAGAAAGTCGGTTCCTATGTGGATCTGGATAAAGAACTTTTTGGAGAAGGAGTTCACACTATAAGGGAATGTGTGGAAAAAATAGAAGAAATTACAGAAAATAACTTTGAATATAGTCCAGCTGTAAGGGAAAATATGGATAAAATGAGAAGTATGTTCTTAAAATACACTGATAAGGAAAACTGTAAGAGAGTATATGAACTGATTATAAAAAAACTTGGAGAAAAAAATGGAAAAAAATAAAGTATCTATAATAATTCCTGTATATAATGCAGAAAAATTTATTGGAGAAACAATAGAATCAGTTATTTCCCAAACATATACAAATTGGGAAATACTTATATTAAATGACATGTCTACTGACAGAAGTTATGAAATCATACAGGAATATGCACAGAAGGACGGAAGAATAAAAGTCATTAACAGTGAAAAAAACATTGGTGTGGTTGAAGGAAGAAACAGACTTATAAATGAAGCAGATGGAGAATATATAGCCTTTCTTGATGCTGATGACTACTGGAAGGAAGACAAACTTGAAAAACAGATTGAATTCATGAAAAATAAGGATATCGCCATAAGCTGTACAGAATATACAAGAGTTACAGAAAATGGAAAACCTATTAATGAAATAAAAATAAAGGAAGAAATAACTTACAGGGATTTGCTTAAAAATAACTATTTAGGCTGTCTTACAGTTGTTTACAATGCTGGAAAGCTTGGAAAAAGATATTTTAAGGAAAGGGATAAAAACGAAGACTATGTCCTTTGGCTTGAAATAGTGAAAGATACTGGAAAAATATATGGACTAAAGGAAAATCTCGCATTTTATAGAGTCCTGGATAAATCAAGATCCAGCAATAAAATAGATGCTGCCAAAGTAAGATGGAGAATATACAGGGATGTGGAAAAACTTTCATTGTTTCAGGCAGCCTATTATTTCATAAATTACGTAATAATAGCTTTAAAAAAGACAAAATAAACTTGCATAACAGAATTAGAAAATAAAAATATAATAAGTAAAAATGTAAAGGTGGGAAACAGAAAGATGGCCATGAGCGGAGTAAGAAAAAATTTTTCCTATTTATTTGGGATATTGACGGTAGCAATGTATTTTATTGGACTGATTATAATAAACAGAGGACTGGGATTTAGGAATGCAATGATAATAGTCAGTGCCTTGATTGCCTACTACATAGCAAATGTATATAATGTAGCAACAAATAAGTATAAATTGAAGGATATGACAACGGTAATTGTAATAAACGGGATTTTAATGACTGTTACAACTTTTTCTAAAATATTTACTTTTTATGAAGGGATTGTCCTTTTTGGGATAATAACAATATTTCAGATAGCTTTCAGATATATAGTTATTATGGGGGTAGTTGAAAAGGAAAGAGTTGTATTTGTTGGAGAAAATGACTATACGGAGGATTTGCTTGAAAGTGTGAAAAAGGATGGCCAGTATGTATTTGTGACATCATTGAATAATACTGATATGAAGGCACTTGGAAAGGAAATACTTGAACTATATAATACAAAGAAATTTGATGTGCTTGTGGATTTTACGGATAAACTGTTAAGGGATCCTAAAATAACAGAAAAATTGTTACAATATAAACTTGAAGGATTACAGTATTATAACTATCTGGAATTTTATGAAACATACGAAAATAAACTTCCAATATCTCATTTAAGTCCAAAATGGTTTCTTGAAAATACAGGATTTGAAATATATCATAATAACTTTAACCTTAAGGCGAAAAGGCTTCTGGATTTACTTTTTGCATTACTGATAGGAATATTTGCGGCTCCGGTAATTGTGCTCGCTGCAATAATAGTAAAACTTGAATCTAAAGGGCCGATATTCTTTATACAGGAGAGAATAGGTGAAGGAAATAAGAAGTTTAATATAGTAAAATTCCGTTCAATGACTACTGATGCTGAAAAAGACGGGCCTCAATGGGCATCTAAAAATGACAACAGGGTTACGAAATTTGGGAAAATAATGAGAGCTACGAGAATTGATGAATTACCTCAGCTATGGAATGTGTTACGTGGGGAAATGAGTTTTGTGGGTCCTCGTCCTGAAAGGGAATATTTTATTCAGCAGCTTGAAAAGGAAATACCTTACTATAATTTAAGACATACTGTAAAACCAGGACTGACAGGGTGGGCACAAGTAATGTATCCTTATGGTGCCAGTGTTGAAGATGCTTACAGAAAATTGCAGTATGATTTATATTATATAAAACATCACAGCATTCCATTTGATGTGAAGGTGCTTCTAAAAACAGTAACGATAGTTATTTTTGGAAAAGGAAGATAGCCAAATATAAGTGAAAAGAAGAAAAGAGAAGTATAGTTGTAAAAGACAGAGAAAATAAAATTTATCAGGAAATAAATGGGAAAAGAAAGGGTATTACACATGCATTTAAAGGCATTGGAGCTTGCAGGATTTAAATCATTTGCTGAAAAGACGACAGTTGAGTTTAACAGAGGGATTACCTCGATAGTTGGGCCTAACGGAAGTGGAAAGAGCAATATTCTGGATGCAATTTTATGGGTTTTAGGTGAGCAGAGCTACAAAAATATAAGAGCCAAGGAAAGTTCGGATATTATTTTTTCAGGTGGAAAAAATAAAAAGCCACGTTCCATGGCGGAAGTCAGTCTTATCATTGAAAATGAAGACAGATATCTTGACATAGATTTTTCTGAAGTAAAAATAACAAGAAGAATATATAAAAGCGGAGAAAATGAATACTTTATAAATAACAGACGGGTAAGACTGAAGGATATAAGTAATCTTTTTATGGATACAGGTATCGGAAAACAGGCTTATTCCATAATTGGGCAAGGAAGAGTTGAAAGAATAATAAGCTCGAATCCAAGAGAACTGAGGGAAATTATAGAAGAAGCTGCCGGAGTAAAAAGAGCCAAGGTGGAAAAGGAAGATTCTACGAAAAAGCTGAAGGAAGTAAAAAATGAGATTGAAAAGATAGAGTTTGTTGAAAAGGAACTGGCTACAAGGGTGGGGCATCTAAGGGAAGAAGAAAGAAAAGCAAGACTTTATAAGACTTTTTCTGAAAAAATAGATACTCATAAGCTTATGATTTTAGAATATAATCAGAATGAAGGAAAGAGAAAGCAGGAAGAATTTGAAGTAAAACGTTCCCAGCTTGAAAAAATTATTTTGGAAATACAGGAAGAATATCAGATAAAAAATACTGAAGCTGAAAATATCTCTATAAGTAAAAAAGAAAAATATGAACTTCTAGAAAATGAGAAAAATGCAAATGAACAGATTTTTCTTGAAATGGAAACATTTAGAGATGAGTATGCAAAGCTGTCAGGTCAGCTTTCCAATCTGGATATTCAGGCTGAAGAAAAGGAAAAGAGAAATAAAGTTCTTGAGAAAGATATAAAGGAAAAGGGAGAAATTTTGTCAAAATCTGAAAAAGAACTTTCAGAAATTGTGAAGGAACTTTCAGAAAAGGAAATATCTAAAAATAAAATAGAAGAAAAAGTGGAAGAGCTGAAGGTACGCCATGAACTTTTAACGACAAAATTAAAAAAGGCAACACAGCAAAGCCATGATTTTGAAGTGGATAAAATAAAGGCAACAAGTGAAAATGAAGAATATGAAAAAAGAATTGCCACTGCTGAAATTGTAATGAAAAGACAAGTTGCAGAAAAGGAAGATATGGATGCAGAATTTTCTGAGTTTGTCAGCAGAATGAAAGTTTTTGAGCAGAATAAACTTGCAAAGGAAAATGAAAAGAAAGAAAAAGAGCTGATTTTAAAAGAGGCTGATGCTAAAGCTGAAAAAAGAAGAAAGCAGTATTCAGATATAAATAAGGATTCGGGAGAACTCAGCTATAAATATGAAAACCTTAATGCTAAAAAGAGGGCGAATGAAAATATAATTGAGAAAAATGAAACATTTGCAAGGGCGACAAAGGGAATACTTCAGGAAAATATAAAAGGAGTAATAGGAGCTTTTGTAAATTTAATAAATATTCCTGATGGATATGAGGAAGCGATACAGACCCTTTCTGGAGGGAATTTTCAGGATATTGTTGTAGAAAACAGTGATATTGGTAAAAAATGTATAGCTATTTTAAAGGATAAAAAGCTTGGAAGAGCATCATTTCTGCCAGTTGCAGATGTAAAGGTGTATAAAATTCTGAATGAATATCCTAAAAAAGAAGGAGTTATAGGTTTTGCCAGAAATATAGTGGGATGCGATGAAAGAATAAAAAAGATTGTAGATTTTGTTTATGGAAATTCAATTGTGGTAAAAAACATTGAAATAGGAACACAGCTTCTTAAAGAAGGTTTTAATGACAGAATAGTCACACTTGAAGGAGATATAATAACTGCAAGGGGAAGAATGACAGGAGGTTATTCTGTAAGAGGGAAGGATGAACTTTTAGAGAGAAAGAAAGAGCTTAAAGTAATAAAGGAAAAAATGAATGAAATTCAGAATGAAAGGGAAGAATTATCAAGAAAACTTGAGAAATTATCAGAAATATTAAAGGCAGAAGAAAAGGAAAGAGAAAAAATTCAGAAGGAATTGGAAGTAATGGAAGGAAATTACAGGGAATTTCTGAAGGAATATGATAATTTTAGTTCTGAATATAACAAAAGAAAAAGGGAAATTGGGACATTAGAGTATGAAATCAAACAAAATAGAGATTTTATAGCTTCGAGAAAAGAAAAGATTAAAGAAAATACCGAAATTATTGAAAATATAGTCAAGCTGATAGAAGAAAATAAGCTGGCTATTGCAATATTAAACAATGAAATAGAAAAGTCGGAAAATATAAATGAGTATTATCATGAATTAAATACAATTGATAAGGAATACGAGATTTTAAAAGTGAAAACTGACAGCAACAAGTCGAGATATGCTGAAATAAAAGCTGATTATGAGAAACTTGTTAACGAAAAGAAGGAAGTTGAGGAGTTTCAACAGAAAAAAACTGTCATGAAGGAAAAACTTACAAAAGCGATTCAGGATAAAAAAGAAGAAATTGAAGGAAAACAGAAGGAAAATACTGAAAAGTCGCAGCTTATAAAGTCCCTTGAAAAGGAAATAAAGGAACTGGAAGTTTCTGAAAAGGAACTTATAAAAGGTGTTAAGGATATTGAAATTAAGAAAAGAGATCAGGAAAATGAATATGGAAAACTGATTGAAAAGATTTCTGAAAATGAGAAAAAAATGGAAACTTACAATTATGAACTGGAGGAAATTCCTGAAGAAAGAGCAAAGAATAACGAAGAATATAAAGAAATTGAGAATGAAACTGAACTTCAGGCAATAAAGCGGAAACTTTCTGTTAATGAAAGAAGCAGAACTGAAATAGGAAGTGTAAATCTTTCAGCAATAGAAGAATATGAAAGGGAAAATAAGAGATATACTGAACTTGTTAATCAGAAAAGAGACCTGCTTGCAAGTAGGGAGTCCCTTCTTACGCTAATTGGTGATATTGAAAACGATATAGTTGAAAAGTTTAACATTGCATTGGAAGAAATTAATAATAATTTCAAGTATATGTGTGAAACTATCCTGAATGGAGCAAAAGGAGCAATAAGACTGCTTGATGAGGAAAATATGCTGGAAACAGGATTGGAACTAAGCGTGAAATATAAAAATAAACCTGAACAGACACTTATGCTTCTGTCAGGAGGAGAAAAATCAATGCTGGCAGTTTCGTTTATAATGGCAATATTTATGTTTAAGCCGAGTCCATTTACCTTCTTTGATGAAATTGAAGCGGCTCTTGATGAGGAAAATACTAAGAAAATAGTCAAACTCTTAAATAAATTCATAACTAAATCACAGTTTATACTGATAACCCATAACAAGGAAACAATGAAGGGTTCACATAGGCTTTATGGAGTCACTATGAATAAAGAAATAGGTGAATCAAGGATAATTTCGGTGGATGTATAGTTATGGAAAAGAGGAATATGGACAAGAATAACAATGTATGTTAAAATAGAAAACAAAACTCAAATCAGATTAAGTACGTCAGGGGGAAAATGTTACAGGAACATTTAAAATATTTGATATTACTTGAGTTGATGGAAATAATAAAATAAAGGAAAGGAGAGTATGGTTTATATAAGTTTATATATTATCATACAGAAAATATGTTAAAAAAAATATTAATTGTAATAGCAGTAACGCTCTTTTCAATAATTGGATTTGGAAAAGAAGTAGATGTATCACAGATAGCAGTTGACTATCCTTATAAGGATAATGCAATAATGGCAACTGTTATGGGAACTCCTAGCAGTCAATGGTATAAATTTAAAAAGGGGAAGGCACCAAAAGTAAAAAAATTCAAGACTATAAAAAAAGTTCCTGAAATATTAAGACAGTGGAGTGATTATGAATATGGAGTATGGACACAGAAAAACGATGCTCCTCTAATGATACTTGTATCCGGGACAGGATCACTGTATAACAGTGGACTTACAATGTATATGGCAAATGTATTTTATGATAGGGGATACAATGTAATTGCCTTAAGTTCACCTACTACAATGCCATATATTGTGAGCCAGAGTAAAAATAACTATGCAGGATATATAAAAGATGAATCTACACATATGTATGAACTGATAGCAGCAGCAGTTTTAAAGGAAAAGGCTGATGGAATGAAGGTTACTAAAACTCATATTGGTGGATACAGTCTTGGAGGATTCCAGTCATTACTTATACAGGAGTTGGACAGTAAAAATAAAAAAATTGGTATCGAAAAATCACTTATGCTTAATTCACCTGTAAGTATTTTGACAGCAACGCAGAAACTTGACAGCTATCTTGTAGAAAATGGAATATACAATGCAGAAGGTCTTGAAAAGTTTCTTGATAATATATTTGGAAAGCTTGTATATGATGAAAAAATTGAATTAAGTGATGTTGATTTTACAGATATAAGATCGGCAGTATCAAAATTACAGTTAAAAGATAGTGATTTTGAAGTTCTGACAGGGCTTCTTTTCAGATTTTATTCAGCAAATATGACTTTTGCGGGAGAAGTTTTCAGCGGGAAAGATGCTGTTGGAAGACTTTCTGACAAAAAAGCATATAAGAGATTTGATTCAGTGACTGAAGAATTCAGGGAAGGTTTGTCAGTATCCTTTGATGAATATTCAAAAGAAATTTTATATCCTTACCTGAAAAAGAATAAATATCCTGACTTGACAATGGAACAGTTTATAAAGGAATTTGATTTGAGAAACAGTCAGGAATTTATTGAAAAAAACAATAAAAATATAATATTTATAACATCTAAAGATGATATTCTTATAACAGAAAGTGATCTGGACTACATAAATAACACATTTGGTAATAAAGTTATAATACCTTATGGGGGACATACAGGAATATTGTGGCATAAAGATGTTGCAAACCTGATGATAGATAAACTGGAGGAAGAATAGATGAAAATAAGAAATAAATTTATATTACTGGGGGCAGTGCTATTTACGACTTCTTTTGCATATGGAGAGAAGTCGGAGGCTTTAAAATCTTATACCACGGAAAATCTTAATTATACTGAAATGGTTGAAAAGGAAATAAATGATGATATATTTCTGGAATTTGTAGATGGAGATATTGTTGAAGAACCTTCAAAAAATATAGAAATATACGAAAGATACAATTATAATCCTAAGAATAAAAATAAAAAATATAATGGTCATTACATGGCATTTGAAAAGGATACGTATGGAATTATTGCAAATAATATTGACAGGCTTGACGAAGAATATATTATTTCCAGTAAAGTGTTTGAACTGACTGATATAAATGACGGATTTGAGCCATTTAACAGAAGGATGTATGCCTTTAATACACAGCTTGATAGAAAAGTTATGTATCCAGCTTCACAGGTATATGCGGCAATTGTTCCTAAGCCGATTAGAATAGGAATAGAAAATTTCTATAACAACTTTAAGGAAATACCTACAATGTTTAACTCCCTACTGCAGTTCAAACCTAAAAAAGCTGCAAATGCATTTGGAAGATTTGCAATAAATTCAACTATCGGTCTTTTAGGAACAAATGATGTTGCTAAAAAATTTGGATTGAAGAAAGACTGGGAAACAATGGGGGATACACTTGGAGTTTATGGTGTTCCTACAGGTTCCTACCTTGTACTTCCTGTATTGGGACCAAGTACATTAAGAGATGGATTAGGAAGTATTGCAGACTCGGCAATGGAAGTATACGTAAAAGGAAAAGTTGAAACAGAACTATTTTTTGATACAGGAGTGTTTGATAAAAGTATTTATGGATTTACAAGACCGGTAGTTACAGGATTGAATGCCAGATCGCTTATAGGATTTAGATATGGAGATTTAAATTCCCCTTTTGAGTACGATCTTGTAAAGGCACTCTATTACAATTACAGAAAAAATGCAGGTAAGAAAATAGGGAGAAAGAAACTATGGATAAGATAAAAAGAATTGAAGAAATGGAAAAAATAATGGATAAATCTGCAGATATTTTCAATGAACTTAATGCTGTTCTTGATAAACTGTGTGAAAACTTGCCTGATTATAAAAAACTGGATGAGTATTATAGCAGCCAGGACTGGTTTTCAGATGTGGAAGATTCTAACAATAATCTTTTACCTGAAGATTTAAAATGTGGTGTCCTAAGTGAAGACGGTGCCTACAATTTATTCGGAGATAATCATGAACTGGCAATAAGAATGGTTGAAATTGCGGCAAAAATGCTGAGAAGAGAGTAATTTTTGCTTTCATCATAAAAGAGTTGACAAATTCTATAATTTATAATAAAATATATAATATGTAATGATTACAAAATTAAAAATATTATATATTTAGGAGGAGAAATGGATTTTAGCTTGAATTTAGGTGTCCTTGATGAAGGAAAATTAGTAAAAATTGATGAAAACAAATTATATGATGTAACTGTAATAGGAGCAGGACCGGCAGCAGTTTCAGCAGCTATATATTCTGCAAGAAAAGGACTTTCAGTTGCAATGGTAGGTCTTAAAGTAGGAGGCCAGGTTCTAGATACAGATGGAATAGAAAACATAATAGGAACTACATCTACAACAGGAGCAAAGTTTGCAGAATCTCTTCATAAGCATCTTAAGGAATATGAAGTGGCTTTTAAGGAAGGGCATCTTGTAACTGAAATTAAAGAAGATGGAAAAGACAAAATTTTTGTAACAGATGACGGAAAAAGTTACAGAACAAAGGCAATAATAATTGCAACAGGAGCTAAACCTAGAGGACTTAACATTCCTGGAGAAAAGGAATATACAGGAAAAGGAGTTCACTACTGTTCAACTTGTGACGGACCATTCTATAAAGGATTAGATGTTGCAGTTATAGGTGGAGGAAACTCAGGAGTAGAGGCGGCTATTGATATGTCTGGAATAGCTAAAAGTGTAACTTTGATTGAATTTATGCCAGAAATGAAAGCAGATAAAGTATTACAGGATAAGCTTGCAGAAAGGGAAAATGTAAAGGTTATACTTAATTCAGCAACAAAAGAAGTTGTTGGAAAAGAATTTGCTGAAAGTTTAAAATATGTGGATAGAGCAACTAATGAAGAACATGAATTAAAAATAAATGGAATGTTTATTGAAATAGGTCTATCTCCAAGAAGCGAATTAGTAAAGGATTTAGTAAAACTTAATAAAGTTGGAGAAATTGAAATAGACAACGAAAATAACATGACAAGCGTAAAGGGAATATTTGCTGCAGGAGATGTTACAACAGTAAAACAGAAACAGATTATCATTGCAATGGGTGAAGGAGCGAAAGCCGCACTTGGAGCATTTGAATATTTAATTAAGGAATATTAGGAAATAGAAAAATGAGATAAAGTAACGGAACTATTCTATATAAGTATGTTAAAAAAAGTGGATATCATTATCCAGGATTTAAAATATGCTTTTAGGATAGTTTCTTTTTTATTAAAAATATTAAAAAATATCTATTCAAAAACAAAAAAAAGTGATATAATTAACTTAGTTAAAATAAAAAAATAACAAATGGAGATGATTGTATGAGAAAAATTATTAATTCCCCTTCAAAATATGTTCAGGGAGCAGGAGAAATATCCAATCTTGGGCAATATTACAAAGTTAAAGGAAAAACATCAGCTTATATATTAGCAGATAAATTTGTTTATGATAACTTTAAAGGAAAGATAATCGAAGGATTTGAAAAGGAGAATGTACCATACCATATTGAAGTTTTTGGTGGAGAATGTTCTCAAAAGGAAATAGACAGAAATATCGAAATATTGAAATTTAAGAAATGTGATGTAATGATAGGAATAGGTGGAGGAAAAACTCTTGATGCCGCTAAAGCAATTTCATACTATACAAATATTCCTGTAATTGTAGTTCCAACAATAGCATCTACTGACGCACCATGCAGTGCTTTATCAGTAGTATACACTCCTGAAGGTGAATTTGAAAAATATCTGTTCTTAAAATCAAATCCTGATATGGTAATAATGGATACAGATGTTATTGTAAATGCACCTGTAAGACTATTAGTAGCAGGAATAGGAGATGCCCTTTCTACATATTTTGAAGCAAAAGCATGTGTGGATTCAAATGCTACATCTATCGCAGGAGGAAAAGCTACAAAAGCGGCTCTTGCCATAGCGGAATTATGTCTGGATACTCTTTTTGAAGATGGCCTTAAAGCTAAAATTGCTGTAGAAAATAAAGTATGTTCAAAAGCTGTGGAAAATATAATTGAAGCTAATACTTATTTAAGTGGAATAGGATTTGAAAGTGGAGGTCTTGCTGCGGCTCATGCAATTCATAACGGACTTACAATACTTGAAGAAGGTCATCATATGTATCATGGAGAAAAAGTTGCATTTGGAACTATCGTTCAAATGGTTCTGGAAAACAGATCACTTGATGAAATAAATGAAGTTATAGCATTATGTAAAAGTGTAGGATTACCTACAACTCTTGGACAGCTAGGACTTGGAAGTGTTTCAAGAGAAAGATTATATAAAGTTGCAGAAGCAAGTACAGTAGAAACAGAAACTATTCATAATATGCCTTTTAAAGTAACTGCTGATGGTGTATTTGCCGCAATATTAGTTGCTGATAAACTTGGAAAATAGAATTTTAATAGGGAGAACTTCAGTTTTGAAGTTCTTCTTTTTATTGGATAAGGATTAGAAGAACAGAAACAGGAACTTTGATATTTTCAGAGTTCCTATTTTGTGTTATAATGAAAAAGTAATAAATGGAATTTTATATTGAAAATACTAAAAAGTAAAAATATAAAATAAATATTGTGAAAAAATAGAGGTAAAAAGATGAATTTGTTTGAAAATCTATATGAAGAAAAAAAGCCTTTGGCTTTCAGATACAGACCTAAAACTCTTGAGGATTTTTATGGTCAGGAAAAACTTGTGGGAGAAAAGGGAGTACTAAAAAGAATTATAGAAAAAGGAACATTTATGAATTCGATTTTCTGGGGAGCTCCAGGTACGGGAAAAACCACTCTTGCAGAAATTATTGCAAATAGAATGAATTACAACTATGAATACCTTAATGCAATAAAGTCTTCAGTTTCAGATATTAAGGAATTATCAGAAAGGGCAAAAAGAATATTCAGCATAGAAGGAAGACAGACATTGTTGTTTTTTGATGAAATCCATAGATTTAATAAATTGCAGCAGGATTCACTGCTTCAGGATTTGGAAAATGGAAATATTATATTAATAGGAGCAACAACTGAAAATCCTTATTATAGCTTGAATAATGCACTTCTGTCGAGATGTCTTGCTTTTGAATTTAAGAAATTGAATGAGGAAGATTTGTTTAAAATTCTTAAAAATATAAATGAAAAGGAAAAATTTGATTTTTCTGAAGAAATTCTGTCATATATTGCAGAAATAATAGAAGGAGATGCAAGACAGGCGATAAATATACTTGAACTACTTTCAAATACAGGTGTGAATTTTACAATTGAAGAAGTGAAGGAGGTTCTGAATACAAAAAAATCCTACCATAAAACAGAAGATAAGTATGACACTATTTCAGCCATGATAAAGAGCATAAGAGGAAGTGATCCTGATGCGGCAGTTTACTGGATAGGTAAAATGCTTTCAGGTGGTGAAGATCCAATGTATCTTGCAAGAAGGCTTGTAATTCTGTCATCCGAAGATATAGGACTTGCAAATCCTCAGGCTCTTCCCATAGCCGTAGCCGGGATGCATGCCACAAAAGAAATTGGGATGCCTGAAGCTAGAATTATTTTATCTGAAGTAGCTATTTATCTGGCACTTTCTCCGAAGAGCAATTCAGCATACCTGGCAATAGATGCCGCAATCAGCCAGATTGAGAATAATAAAATTCAGGAGGTACCTAAGCATCTAACAAAGTTAGGTGCAAAGGATTATAAATATCCACATGCATATCCTGAACATTTTATAAAACAGGATTATATGAATGAAAAAATAAAATTTTATAATCCTGGAGATAATAAATTTGAAAATGCAGCAAATGAACATCAGGAAAAATTGTGGAATAAAAAGAAGGAGAAATAGGTTTCTATTTCTCCACTACAATTTTATTATTTTCGATTTTAATATTTTTTATAGTCTGAAACTTTTCAATATTTTTTAGATTAAGCAGTTCTTCCTTTTCCAGCTGACTGAAGGCAAAATTTAATGCCGTTCTTATAATAGGTTTTTTATTAATATCTATATCTTTTCCTTCCTTTGTAAGTTTTTTCAGAGTAAAGTTATTTAAGTAAAGTTTTGAATTCATCGGATCATAGATTAAGTCGGTTTCAAATGTCATTGTTCCGCTAATTCTATCATTGAGGGCATCATTCATATATTCAGCTTCGATTACAAGTTTATCATTTTCAAAATGACTTTTTGGATTGAAAAGTTTTATTTTTCCCAACGGATACGATTTTTCAATTGGAAAACGTGCCTTAACAGCAGTCTGTATCATAGAATTTGGGATACCGACTTTATTCTGTGTAAATATATAAGCACCGATAGCAATTACGGCTATAATAATTCCTAAAATAACAAAATTTAAAATTTTCTTCATATGAGTTTCTCCTTTATTTAGAATAAAGCAATATTATCATTGAAAGCTTAAAAAGAACTTAGAAAAATCATTCAAACAGCAGATGATAAAATAAAAAATCTGTTATCGAAAAAAATTTAAAAATAATTTATGCGAAATAGAAAAATTATGGTATAATTAGTAAAGTAAAACATAAAAAAATAGATTAATCAAAAATGAAGTGAGAGGAATTAAAATAAAAATGGCAGATGGAGAAGAAAAAAAAGAACTTGTCATAATAACTGGAATGAGCGGTGCAGGAAAATCTGAAGCAATGAATTTTTTTGAAGATAGGGAATATTTTTGCATTGATAATTTTCCGATAAGTTTATTTCAATATCTAAACGAAATATTTCTAAGCAACAAAAAAAGAAATAAAGTTGCAGTTGCAATAGACATAAGAAATCAGGAGTTTATAGATCAGTTTTTAAAACAGCTTGAATTTCTTGATGAAAATGAGATAAATTATAAAGTTATATATCTGGATGCCAGAACAAATGTACTTCTTAGCAGATACGAACTTTCAAGAAGAAAGCATCCTTTAAATCTGTATGATACCTTGCTTGAAAATATTGAAGAAGAAAGAAAGTTAATTAAAGATTTCATGCTGAAGGCAGATTTAGTTATAGACACAACTAAAACATCAGCAAAAGAGCTTCAGCAAATACTTGAAAAAGCATTTTCAGGTAAGAAGACAAAACTGAATGTAAACCTTACTTCTTTTGGATTTAAGAATGGAATTCCGCTGGATTTGCATCTAATGTTTGATTTGAGATTTTTACCAAATCCTTATTATATTGACGATTTAAAGCGTAAAACAGGAAATCATAAAGATGTTATGGATTACGTAATGAGGCTTGAAGAAAGCAGGGAGTTCTATAAGATGCTTCTGGATATGCTGGAATACCTCATACCAAAATACGAAAAGGATGGGAAATCGCATTTGCGTATAGGGATAGGATGTTCAGGAGGTCAGCACAGATCTGCAACATTTGTAAATATGCTGTATAAGGATTTATCTGAAAAACTGGATTACAAAATAACTAAGTTTCATAGGGAAATAGGTGATAAAACGGAGGTATAAAAAAGTAAAATGATAGAAGTCAAGTCGCCTGTAGAATATAAAAATATACCTGATAATCCAGGTGTATATTTAATGAAAAATGAAAAAGGAAAAATAATATACGTAGGGAAGGCAAAAAACCTTAGAAATAGGGTGTCTTCCTATTTTAAGAATATTAACTCCCATAATGCGAAAACATTGGAACTAGTGAAAAATATAAGAGATATAGAATTTTTCATATGCAAGACGGAAGTTGAAGCACTAATACTGGAAAATAATCTTATAAAGAAAAACAAACCTAAATATAACATTCTGTTAAAGGATGAAAAAACCTACCCTTACATAAAATTTACAAGGGAAAAGTTTCCCAAGCTGGAGGTTGTGCGTAGTACGAAAAGGTTAAATGAAAAGGCAGATTATTTTGGACCTTATCCGATGGGAATATTTTTTGCTGTAAAATCGCTTTTAAAAATATTTCCTATGAGAGATTGCAACAGAAACATGGAGAAAATAACGAAACCTTGCCTTAAATATCATATGAATACCTGTCCTGCACCATGTGTGTATAAGGATATAGAAACAGAATACAATGTAAATGTGGAAAATTTTAAAAGTTTTCTGAAGGGACATCAGAGCGATATTTTAGATATACTTGAAAAAAGAATGAAGCATTTCAGTGATAACATGGAATTTGAAAGGGCAATAAATGAACGTGAAAAAATAAATTCGCTTAAGAGAATGCTGGAGACACAGATAATAGAATATAGTAAGGAAATTAATGAAGATGTATTTGTGTTTGAAGAAAAAAGAGAATTTGTTTTTTTATGTGTATTGAATATAAGAGAAGGGAAGGTTATAAATAAGAATCATATAAAAATCTCCATGGAAAAAAGTCAGGAGGATGATCTGTTTGAAAGGCTTATAACTTCATATTATGAAAAGAGGAGCATACCAAGGAATATAATATGTGACATGAGATATGAAGACAAGAGCGAACTGATAAAGGAATGGTCAAAAATAGAAAAGGGCAAGGAAATAAAAATGCACTTTCCTAAAATTCATAGTAGACGTTATGAACTGCTTGAAATGGGATATTTGAACCTGAAGGAAGAAGTGGAGAAATATTTAAGACAGAAAAAAGTAGTTCAGGAAGGCTTGAGAAATCTTAAAAAGACACTAAGATTGAATAGTCATCCTTACAGAATTGAATGTTTTGATATTTCCAATATTCAGGGAAAAGATGCAGTGGCTGCAATGACTGTTGCAATAGATGGTGAAGTTACACCTAAGGAATACAGACATTTTAAGATAACAGTCAAGGATACACCTGATGATTTCCTCATGATGAGGGAAGCTCTGACAAGAAGGTACTCAAAGCTAGAAATAGATCAGCTTCCAAATCTTATATTGATAGATGGAGGAAAGGGACAGCTGGGAGTTGCAACAGAAGTACTGGAAAAACTTGGAAAAATAGAATATACAGATATTATAAGTATTGCAAAAAGGGAAGAAGAGATATTTAAAAGCTATGAAAGTGATCCATATCTGTTTGAAAGGGAAGATGAAACCTTAAAGATACTCCAGAGATTAAGGGATGAAGCCCACAGATTTGGAATAACTCATCATAGAAAATTGAGAAGTAAAAGAAATATTAAAAGTGCACTAGATGATATAGATGGAATAGGACCTAAAAGGAAAAAGGAACTGATAAAGAGGTTTGGGACAATAAGTAATATAAGAAATGCCACTATGGAAGAACTTATGGAAGTAATACCGGAAAAGATAGCGGAAGCCATAAAAGAAGGTTTATAAAAAATCTATAATAACTGTTACTTTTTATAATTTTTATGAAAATTAATAATGGAAATAAAAATAATACAGGAAACAGGAGGGAAACTTTGAAAAAGATAGTAATGATAATGATGCTGGGAGCAAGTTTAACAAGTTTCAGCATGTTTGATAAAATAAAATCAGAAATAAAATGGAAGGAAGAGGAACAGCCAAGATTTGGAGAAGTAAAAGTAGTAATAAATGGCGAGCCTAAAATGAGAAAGGTAATTCCAGGAAAATATGAAATAAAAATATATGAACTTAACTATCCTGAAGAACTTTTTGAAAAAAATAAATTTTACAATGAATTTAATCAGGTATTGAAAAATGTTGATAAAAATAAGAAATACTCTTTACTGCTGGAAAAACGTTTTTATGATGATATGAAAAAAATCAAAGAAAGTGAACTTTCAGATGAAGAAGAAATTCTGGAAATTCCAGCATCATCCCTTGATGAAAATCAGAGACAGGAACTTGTATCAATGTCAGGTAAGTTAAATCTTACACAGTATCTCGGAACGGATCAGGAATTTTTAAATAGACAGGTATATATACTGAACCAGCTACTTAATAAGGAAGGGTTTGATGAAAATAACGTGTATTCAGAATTGGATAAAGAATTTCTTATATCAGAATTAAAGGAAAAAAGAAAAAATATTGTGGAAAATTTTAGAAAATCAAATTTTGAATATTTCGTAAAAGAAAGTTATAAAAACATAGATTTTAATAAATTTGAAGATGACTCTGTATATACTTTTGATAAGGATATTGTGATTTCAGAAGATGTCGAAGATCAGGCAATCTTACCTGAAATAAAGGAAAATATCTATCTGACAGATTTTCCAAAAGATATACTGGATAAACTGGCCACAAATAAATTAAAATTAAAAAGAAGAATTTTACTACTTGAAAATAATGAATATCAAGGGTACACTTATAATGAAGAAAACACGGTTATTTTCATAAATGGTAAAAAACCTAAGTATTACTACGGTGATTATAAGATAAATGTTATAAAACGTAAGACAGATGTTTTGAATTTATTAAAACTGAATTCAAACTATTATGTATCAGATTTCTTTAAATAAAATATTGAGATTCACTAAATTATTGAAATCTTTTTTAAATAATTACAGTTACAAAAAATTGATATATATATATTGAGTAAGATGTGAGTTTAAATTTGTTTAGGAGGAAGTATGAGTGACTACATTTTGGAAATGAAAAACATAAGAAAAGAGTTTTTGGGTGGAAAAATAGTTGCTAATGATGATATTACCCTAAAGATAAAAAAGGGTGAAATTCATGCAATAGTTGGAGAGAATGGTGCCGGAAAATCAACTCTTATGAAAATACTGAATGGACTTTATTCGCCAACTTCAGGTGAAATATACTACAAGGGAGAAAAAATAGAAATCACAAGTCCTACAGTAGCTGCAAATCTTGGAATAGGAATGGTTTATCAGCATTTTATGCTTATAGACACATTGACTGTAGCCGAAAATATGGTTCTAGGTTTTGAGCCAAAGAAAGCAGGAGGAATATTTGATTTGGCAACTGCCAGAAAACAGGTAAAGGAAGTTTCAGAAAAATATGGACTGAATATTGATCCAGATGCAAAAGTTTCTGACTTATCTGTTGGTATCCATCAGAGAATAGAAATATTGAAGATACTGTTTAAAGGGGCAGAGCTACTTATATTTGATGAACCTAGTGCAGTACTTACTCCACAGGAAGTTATTGAACTTTATGCAATAATGAGAAACCTTATTAAAGAAGGAAAAACAATAATATTTATAACGCATAAACTGCATGAAGTATTGGAACTTTCAGATAATATAACAGTTATAAGAAAAGGAAAAGATGTTGGAGACCTTACAAGAGCAGAAGCAACAAAAGAAAAAATAGCAAATATGATGGTTGGAAGGGTTGTCCTGTTTGAAGTGAAAAGACCTGATGTAAAAATAGGAAAAACTGTTGTAAAAGTAGATAATATTGTAGTAAAAGGTGACAACAATATAGAAAAAATTAAAGGAATTTCCTTTGATATAAAAGAAGGTGAGATACTGGGAATAGCCGGAGTTGAAGGAAATGGTCAGACAGAGCTTATAGAAGCACTGGCAGGACTTCAAAAGATTGAAAGTGGAAGTTACTCTATTGATGGGGTAGATTTGACACATGAAGATGCCGGAAGCATAAGACAGAAGGGATTATCACACATACCTGAAAATAGACATAAAAGAGCAACTCTTGATGACTTTACAATTGAAGAAAATATGGCATTGGGAGTACAGAATGTATATCAGAAGGGAATGCTTCTTGATTATTCACTGCTTGCTAAAAAGACAGATGAATATATACAGAAATACGATATAAGACCGACAGATGGAAAAATCAAGTTTGGAGGACTTTCCGGAGGAAATCAGCAGAAGGTAGTTGTTGCAAGGGAACTGGAAAAGGAAAATAAATTTATAATAGCTGCTCAGCCTACAAGAGGTGTAGATATAGGAGCTATTGAAATGATACATAACACTATTTTAAATGAAAAAACTAAGAAAAAGGCAATATTGGTAGTGTCAGCGGAATTGTCTGAAATAATGGCTTTAAGCGACAGAATAGCAGTAATGCACTCTGGAAAAATTGTAGGAATGCTGGACAGAAAAGATGCTACTACTGAAAAAATAGGAATCTTAATGGCAGGAGGAAAATTAGATGAGTAAGAAATTTAAGGAAATAATGCCATCGCTTATAGCGGTTCTGATTGCGTTGATTATTGGAGGCATTATAATGATATTAAAAGGAGTAAATCCAATATTTGCATACGCAGACATGGCAAAATCTGCATTTTATCAGACTTCACCAAGATCACCTTTCATGAGTGGACTTGCGAGAACATTATTGACGGCTACACCACTCATATTTTCAGCACTTGCCGCAATGGTGGCTTTTAAAGCCGGACTATTTAACATAGGGGCACAGGGGCAAATGATAGCAGGTGGACTTGCCGCAACATTCTGGGCAGTAACATTTAGAAACTATGTTATAGGTAATCTGCTTATAGTTCTTATTGTTGCAATGATAGCAGGATTTTTATGGGCAGGGCTTGCAGGTTATCTGAAGTCAAAATTTGGTGTAAATGAAGTAATCAGTACAATTATGCTGAACTATATAATTATCGAATTTCAGAATTTTGTTCTGAACGGACCTTTAAAAGATGCTAAAGCAGGAAATACACAGTCAGAAAAGATATTTGATGGAGCAAAACTTCCTACTCTTTTCTTTAAAGTTACAAAACAGCGTTTAAATCTTGGATTTGTTATTGTAGTTATTTTAGTAATAGCGATTTACCTTTTCTTTAAATATTTTAGAACAGGTTATGACATAAAGGCTGTAGGAAATAGCGAAACTGTTGCGGAAAATGCAGGAATCAGTCCTAAGAAAATGATGTTTCTTGCAATGGGACTGGCAGGAATATGTGCCGGTCTAGGTGGTGCTGAAAGAGTTTTAGGAGGATCAGCACAGTATGTATACACAGAAAGTATAATGGGTGATGCCGGATTTACAGGACTGGCAGTTGCACTACTTGGAAAAAATAATCCTTTTGGGATACTTATAGCAGGGATATTCTATGCTGCCCTTGATGTTGGAGGATCTACATTACAGCTTAGATATCAGGTTGATAAGGAAATAGTTTCAATAATACAGGCTTTAATAATAATCTTTGTTGCTTCTGAAAATTTATTTAAAATTTTCGTATCGAAGAGAAAGGGGAAATAATGAATATATTTCAGATTATAAAATTTTTAATAGAACAAACTATAGTAATAGCACCTCCAATATTGATAACAGCAGTAGGAGCCTGTCTATCTGAACGTAGTGGAGTTGTAAATATCGGACTTGAAGGAATAATGTTAAGTGGAGCATTTGCTACAACAGTAGTAAATATAGCTACAGGAAATCCTTATTTGGGAATACTTGCCGGAATAATAGTAGGAGGACTTATCTCCCTTATTCATGCTGTCATAAGTATAAATCTTAAAGGGGATCAGATAATAAGTGGAGTTGCAATAAACCTTTTTGCAGTAGCAACAACATCCTTCCTAATAAAGACATTATATGGTGTAGCAGGAACTACACCTCAGGCACCGCACCTTGCAAATAAAAAACTAGTATTAATAATAATATATGCAATTGCGATTTTAAGTCATTATCTGTTATTCCACACTGTACTTGGATTGAGAATAAGAGCGGTTGGAGAACATCCGCTTGCAGCAGATACAGTTGGAATAAGTGTTTATAAAATAAGATATATAAGTGTTATTTTATCAGGAATGTACGCAGGACTAGGAGGAGCATACCTTACAGCAGTAACATTGCCTTCCTTCTCAAACAATATGTCGGCAGGAAGAGGATTTATGGCCATGGCGGCAATGATTTTTGGTAAATGGAATCCAATAGGGGCAATACTGGCAAGTCTGCTATTTGCTTTTGGACAGGCATTTGCTGACGTAATAAAGGCTTCAAATTTCCCTATTCCACAGCAGTTCCTGACAATGATACCATATGTGTTGACATTGCTGGCACTTATAGGATTTGTAGGAAAAGCTAGAGCACCAAAAGCTTCTGGACAACCTTATGACAAATAAAATGTTATTTTTGAAAAAATTTTTAAAAAAATAACAAAAATAATTTGTAAAAAATCGAAAATAAAGGTATAATTTATCAATGAAAATATTTAATAAAATAGGAGGATGAAACAAAAATGAGAAAAATTTTAACATTTTTAAGTATCATGGCTACATTAGTACTGTTCGTAGCATGTGGGAATTCAAAGCCTGCAGAAGGTGAACAGAAAAAAGATGGTGGAGAAAAGCAGGTTGCTCAGTCAGCTGATGTTAAAAAGAACATAGCTGTTGTTTATTCTACAGGTGGAAAAGGAGACAAATCTTTTAATGACGCTGTATTCCACGGATTAGAAAAAGCAAAAGCTGAATTAGGTATTAAATTTAGTGAATATGAACCTAAAAACGCAGAATCTGAAGCAAAAGAAGCATTGGAAAAATTTGCTGAAACAGGAGAATATGATTTAATTATTGGTGTAGGATTCACAATGAAAGAATCAGTAATGGCAGCTGCAACAGCTTATCCTGATCAAAAATTTGCTATCGTTGATGAAACAATTACAGGACTTCCAAATGTTACATCTTTAACATTTAAAGAACATGAAGGATCATTCCTTGTAGGAGCATTGGCTGCAATGATGAGTAAAACAGGAACAATTGGATTTATAGGTGGAATGGAAAATCCTGTTATCCAAAAATTTGAAGCTGGATTTGCTCAAGGAGCGAAATACATAAATCCTAATATAAAAGTATTATCAGTTTACATTGGTGGAAGTAATGCATTTAACGATCCTGCATCTGCAAAAACTAAAACAGAAACTTTAATTCAACAAAAAGCTGATGTAGTTTACCATGCTGCAGGAGGAAGTGGAGCAGGAGTATTCCAGGCTGCAAAAGAAAAAAATGTTTATGCAATTGGAGTAGACTCTGACCAGGATGATATAGTTCCAGGAACAATTTTGACTTCAATGATGAAATATGTTGACGTTGCTACATTTAACATAGTAAAAGATACTCTTGAAGGAAAATTCACTAACGAACATCATGAATTTGGTGTTAAAGAAAATGGTGTAGGAACAACTGATTTCAAAAATACAAAAGATAAAATTGGAGAAGCAAACATTAAAAAGTTAGAAGAAATAAAACAAGATATAAGTAGTGGAAAAATCGTAGTTAGTCCTACTGTACAAGGTAAATAATAATAACAGTTAGAAAATTTAAATACAGCAAAAGCAGGATTTTTCCTGCTTTTCTTGATTAAATAAAAATATATTTTAGGAGGGTATAATGAGAGCAGTAGATTTAATAGAAAAGAAAAGAAATAAAGAAGAACTTTCAAAAGAAGAAATCTCATTTTTGTTAAATGAATATTTAAAGGGAAATGTACCTGATTATCAAATGTCGGCATTTCTTATGGCAACTTACTTTAATGATATGACAGCTGGGGAATTGCTGGAATTTACAACTATAATGAGGGATTCTGGAGATATTGTAAAATTTGATGATGTTGAAAAATTCCTTGTAGATAAGCACAGTACAGGAGGAGTTGGAGATAAGGTAACTGTAGTACTGGCCCCAATATTGTCAGCATTGGGAATGGGAACTACAAAACTTTCTGGAAAAGGATTGGGACATACAGGAGGAACAATAGATAAATTTGAAGCTATAGAAGGATTTAGATTTTCAAATACAAGGGAAGAAGTTGTTTCCATAGCAAATAAAACTGGGATAGGACTTATGGGATACAGTGATAAGATAGTTCCTCTTGACAAGAAACTTTATTCCTTAAGGGATGTTACAGGAACAGTACCGAGCATTCCTCTGATTGCAAGCAGCATTATGAGTAAAAAACTGGCTATACAGTCTGATGTAATTATACTTGACGTAAAAGTAGGAGACGGGGCTTTTATGAAGGATATTAATCAGGCTAAGGAATTGGCAAAAAGAATGATAGAGATAGGAAAAGGTGCCGGAAGACAGGTAAAAGCAGTTTTAAGTAATATGGATGAACCTTTAGGATATGCCATAGGAAATGCAAATGAAATAGTGGAAGCTATAGAAACATTAAAGGGAAATGGTCCTGAAGACCTTAATGAAGTAGTTTATACTATTGCTTTACTGTCATTGAAGGCAAAAGGTGAAATAAAAGATTTATCAGAAGGAAAGAAAAAGATAGATGAAGTAATAAACAATGGAACAGCTCTTGAGAAATTGTCACAGTTTATAACTGAAAGCGGAGGAGATGGAAATCTGATAAATGATTACAGCCTTCTTCCTCAGCCAAAAGAAGTTATGGAGGTACTTTCTGCAAAAGAAGGGTATGTTTCAAAAATAAAAGCTGAAGAAATAGGAAAGGCTGCAATGATTATTGGAGCTGGAAGAGCAACTAAGGAAGACTTGATAGACCATGCTGTTGGAATAAAAATATTGAAAAAAGTAGGAGATAAAGTCAATAAAAATGAAAAAATAGCTGAAATATATTATAATGACAGCAAAAATGTTGAAGATTCTAAAAATATGCTTTTAGATGCCTACGTAATTCAAGAAGAAAAAGTGGAAAAACAGAAGGCAATACTGGAAATAATAGAATAATAGGAGTTTTCTGCAACTAGGAGAAATGATGTGAAAATAAGAATGGA
Source organism: Leptotrichia sp. oral taxon 215 str. W9775 (assembly GCF_000469505.1). Classification (NCBI taxonomy): domain Bacteria; kingdom Fusobacteriati; phylum Fusobacteriota; class Fusobacteriia; order Fusobacteriales; family Leptotrichiaceae; genus Leptotrichia; species Leptotrichia sp. oral taxon 215. The sequence continues at coordinate 37,915 of NZ_KI272841.1, forward strand.
ATATAATCTGAAAAAAAGAAGAAGATTTATACACCATAGCAAGTAACTTCAAATGGAAATATTGCTGGTGGAATAGTAGCAGTACTTGATGAAGAAGAACTATATATAGTCACATTGGCTGTATCGCCTGAATAGAGAGGGGAAAATTTTTCTCTTAACCTGCTTTCAAGACTGTTAATGAAAGTATAGGAAAAAGGGTATGAAAAGATAGTTTTGTATGTGACAGACAGTAATATTCCAGCTATAAATATTTATAATAAAGCAGGATTTGAAGTGCAGAAAGGAACTTGATAATGGAAGAAATAGTATTAAAGAGTCCTACAATTGAAGAATTGTGGTTTATAGAGAAACTTTTAAGTGATCCGGAAACAATGTCCTACAATCATGCATATGGTGGAACTATAAATTTTCCAAAAGAACAATGGGAAGAATGGTATGCTTATTGGATGGAAAATGTTCAAGGCAAAAGATTTTACAGATATTTGTATAACAAAAATCTTAAAGAATATATAGGAGAAGTTTATTACAGATATGATGAAAGCACAGATGCCTATTGTTGCGGAATATTGATATTAGATAAATGGAGAAACAGGGGCTATGGAACTGAAGGTATAAAGTTACTTTGTAGAAGTGCAAAAGAGAATGGAATAAAGGAATTTTATGATAATATAGCCATAGATAATCCATCTATTAATCTGTTTAAGAAATTAGGATTTATAGAAAAATTCAGAAATGAAGAATATATAAGAGTTTATAAAAAATTATAAAACACTTGACAACCCCCCTTTATTTTTTGATATAATTTATTCATAAAATGAAAAATTATGAATAATTGAGGAGGGTTGTTATGATAAAAAGAATAGATACAAAAAGTGGAAAAACAATTTCATATGTATATAATTTAAAAGATGAAGATTATAGAATTGTATCTGAAAGATTGGAAATGGATGAAGATAAAATAAAAAATGTTATTGATGAAGAAACTTTCACTCCAAGAATTTCAAAATCAGACTGGGAAATTTATAAGCTGTATTATCCGACTGTGAAAAAACCTATGATAGATAAAGAGGTTACATCTTACGAGATTAATCCAATTGTGATTTGTATGAAGGAGGACAAAGTTGTCATTTTAGATGATGATTATTTTGAAGATTTTTATGATTTTGTTGAAGAATATGCTGAATTGAGGGATGATGTTCTTGAGGAAAATCGTTTTTTTCTAAATATGCTTCATAAAATTTCTCAAAGTTTGTATAAATATGTACGACTTTTAATTGGTGAGCACGATAATATTGAAACAGTTTTAAGGGAACAGCAAAGCAATGAAAAATTGATTTCATTATCGGAAGTGGAGCAAGGCTTTTATGTTTACAATATCGCAATGAGAAATTTGGATTATGTCGTTGAGAATTTGAAAGAAGATGAACAATTTCAGCAATATGAAGAATATATGACAAGAATTTTGCAGGAAATAAACTTTACACTTGATTTATCTTCATCATACTGTGAAATTTGTAAAACAACAAGGGAAACATACTCTTCATATATTGGAAATAATATGAATATTACAATGAAAGTTTTGGCAGCGGCGACAATACTAATCACAGTTCCAAATATGATTTTTGGATTTTATGGAATGAATGTAAAATTACCACTTCAAGACACAGGATTTTGGGCATTAGTCATAATTTTTGTGATAATGGTAGCTTTGATGGTTGTATTGTGGAAGTATTTGAAAGATAAGGTTTTGTAATATGAAAAAAATAGTTTTAGTAATTAGTTTAATGATTTCTTTAGTTTTGTGTTCGGCTGAAAAAACGGATTTTATACGAGAAGTATTAGCTAAAAATGATGGATTTGCTTCAGAAGGCAAAGGAACTACTGGTGGAGCTGGAGCTGTGCAGAAAAATATATTTAAAGTTACAAATAAGAAAGAGTTTGTTGAAGCAATTAGAAATAGAAAAAATTCGGATCCTAAGATTTTGATGATATATGGGACAATAGATTTTGATACAGATGATAATGGTAAGACTTTAAAGATGGAAGATTATATGGTTAAAGGGTATGATTTTCAAAAATATTTGGAAACACATGCTTCTAAAAGTTCAGCATCTAAAAGTTTAAAGGAAGATCAGGAAGCAAAAAGAGGGCAATCTCAAAAAAATCAAAGTAAAAATATTACAGTTCATGTTCCTGCAAATACAAGTATAATTGGAATTGAAAATGCAAAATTAAAAGGTGTAGATTTAGTAATAGATTCTGATAATGTAATTATAAGAAATATAATGTTCGAGTCACCTTATGATTATTTTCCGTCATGGGATCCGAAAGATGGAAAAGAAGGTAACTGGAATTCTCAGTATGACAGTATTTCAATAAAGGGTGGTACTCATATTTGGATAGATCATTGCCATTTTCAAGATGGGTCTGAAACTGTTGAAAAATATTTTGATCGTAAATATGAGCATAGAGATGGTTTAGTTGATATAACAAATCAATCAGATTACATAACTTTATCATATAATATTTTTGAAAATCATAATAAAGCAATTTTGATAGGCAGTAGTGATTCAAAAGTAGCGGATGAAGGGAAATTGAATGTGACTTTACATCATAATTATTTTCATAATTTAGTTCAGAGAGCACCAAGAGTAAGATTTGGAAAGGTTCATGTGTATAATAATTATTATCAATCAGACAATAAAAATAGTGAATACAGTTATTCTTATTCTTTAGGAGTTGGAAAAAATTCAAAAATATATGCTGAAAACAATGTTGCAGATATAGAAGGAAGAGATTATAAAGAGTTTGTAAAAGTTTTTGGAGGAAAAGAACTTACAACTGTTAATAATATATTTAATGGACAGAAGATTGATAAATTTAATGAAAGTCTAGTAAAAGTGAATTGGGTTCCTACATTATATCAAAAAATAGATGCTACAAATGAAGTAAAAGATAAAGTTTTAAATAATGCGGGAGTGTTTAAAAAATAAAGTGTAGTTTGTTTTAGTTGAAATAAAAAATAAATATTAAATATAAATTGTTAAGGATTAGTTTTTGCATAAAGTGAAGGCTAATCTTTTTTAATTTTTGTATTTATTTTCTAAGTTATAACTGATAAAATCTTAGAAAAATATATTTTTCTAAGATATAACTTATAAAAAATTTTTTGTAGACAAATTAAAAATAAAAATTAAAATATGAAAAAAATCTTGACTTTTTTATTTATGTACTGTATTATGTACATAGATGAAAGGGGTGATTTTTGTGACAAATACAAATGCAACTAATTTGAGAAAAAATTTATTTTCTTATTTAGAATCAGCGATTGACTATAATGATGTTATTAATGTGAATACAAAAAAAGGGAATGCAATTATTATTAGTGAAGCTGAATACAATGGTTTACTAGAAACTTTATACTTATTATCAGATCCTAATATGAAAGAAAAGATTGAAACTGCAAAGAATGCTACTGATGAAGATTATGAGGTTTTTGAATGGTAGAAAAATATAAGATTTATATTTTAAAGAAAGCTAATAAAGATAAGGAGAAAATAAAACAATTTCCAGCATTAAAAAATAATGTAGATAAATTGATAAATTTTATAAAGAAAAATCCTTTTCAAACTCCACCATCTTACGAGATTTTAACTAAAGATTTGAAGGGATATTATTCAAGAAGAATTAATAAGCAACATAGGCTTGTTTATGAAGTTATTGAGGAAGAAAAAAGGATAAATGTTATTAGTATGTGGACACATTATGAATTTTAGTAAATTAAGTAAGGATTAGTTTTTATGAAAAGTGAAGGCTAATCTTTTTTTATTTTCGTATTTATTTGCTAAGTTATAACTAATAAAATTGTAAAAAATACATTTTTGTAAGTTATAACTGATAAAAATATTGATTTTTAGTTTTTTGTAAGTTATAATTTAAAAGAGGTGATAAGATGTTAAAAAGAGATGAGTATATAAAACAAATAGTACCTTTTATTAATAAAGACGTCATAAAAGTGTTAACAGGAATAAGAAGAAGTGGAAAATCAGTAATGTTGAAACTTTTAATGGAAGAACTAAAGAAGAGAAAAATAAATGAAAATCAATTTATATACATTAATTTTGAAAATTTAAAATATAGAAATCTAAAAAATTATGAGAAATTATATGATTTTATTTTAAATAAAGTCAATAAAAAATACAAAAATTACTATATTTTTTTAGATGAAATACAGGAAGTGAAAGAATGGGAAAGATGCGTAAATTCTCTGAGAGTAAATGAAGAATTTAATTTTGATATTTATATTACAGGGTCAAATGCTAAATTACTATCAGGACAGCTTTCAACATATTTAGCAGGAAGATATATTGAATTTGTTGTGTATCCGTTTTCATTTAAAGAATTTTTTGAAATTATACAGGAGAAAAATCAAGAAATAAAAGTCAAAGAAGCATTTCAGAATTATGTAAAATTTGGAGGAATGCCATTTCTTCATAATTTGGATTACAATTTTGAAGCAAGTATGCAATATTTACAGGACTTATATGCTTCCATTATATTAAAGGATATTACCCAGAGAAATAATATTAGAGATACAGATTTGCTTGAAAGAATAATAAATTATGTTGTTATGAATATTGGAAATACATTTTCAGCAACATCAATTTCTAAATTTTTTAAAAGCGAGAATAGAAAAGTTGCAACAGAGACAATACTAAACTATATAAAAGCATGTGAAGAGGCATTTTTAGTTTACCGGGTTGCTAGAAATGATTTATTAGGAAAAAAGATATTGAATGTGAATGAAAAATATTACATAGCTGATCATGGAATAAGGGAAGCAATAATGGAAAATAATCAAAAAAATATAAATCAAGTACTGGAAAATATTGTGTACTTTGAAATGTTAAGAAGAGGATATAATGTAAAAATTGGAAAGGTAGATAATCTTGAAGTAGATTTTGTCTGTAAAAAAAATGATGAAACAATATATATTCAAGTGAGTTATCTACTGGCATCAGAAGACACAAAAGAAAGAGAATTTTCAGTTTTAGAAAATATTAAAGACAACTATCCAAAGTATGTGTTGTCAACGGATGAGTTTGATATGTCAAGAAATGGGATAAAGCATATGAATCTGATAGAATTTTTAACAAAAGACAGCAGAAATTTTAAAAATAATCTATGTAATTAGAAAAACTTATAAGAGAAAATTTAATTATAATATAAAAAAAAGCTCGTGATAAAAAGGCTAGATTTTCCAGTCTTTTTTGTTTAAAATAAAGTTGCTAAAAGAATAAAAAGCCGATATAATATAATAAAATAAAAACAACAAATAACAAATCAAAGAAGGGAATGATAATAATGGAAATAAGCAAATTTATCGATCACACAATTTTAAAGGCAACTGCTAGAAAGGAAGATATTAAGAAATTATGTGAGGAGGCAAAAAAATATAATTTCTTTTCTGTATGTGTAAATGGTGCAAATGTCAGATATGCTTATGAGCAGGTAAAAAATTCTGATGTGAAGGTGGCTGCAGTTGTGGGATTTCCTTTAGGAGCAATGTCTAAGGATGCTAAAGTTTTTGAAGCAAAAAGGGCAATAGAAGACGGTGCTTCAGAAATAGATATGGTTATAAATATTGGAGCATTAAAAGATGGAGAATACGAATATGTGGAAAATGAAATCAGAGAAATAAAGGAAACTATTGGAAATAATGTATTAAAAGTAATAATAGAAACTTGCTACCTTACTGATGACGAGAAGAAAAAGGCATGTGAGCTGTCATTAAATGCAAAGGCTGATTTTGTAAAAACTTCTACAGGATTTGGAACAGGAGGAGCAACATTTGAAGATGTACAACTTATGAAATCAGTAGTCGGAGATAAAGCAGAAGTTAAGGCAAGTGGTGGAGTGAAAGACCTTGAAACTGCAAAAAAATATATCGAATTGGGAGCAACAAGACTTGGTACAAGTTCTGGAATAGCAATTGTAACAGGAATGGAAAGTGAAAAATCAGGATATTAAATATTTTGCTAATAGCTGGAGGGGTGAAGTAGAATGAAACTTAAAAATTATTTATTTTTTGGATTTTTACTATTAATTTCTATGATTGGATTTAGTCAGAATGTGAAAGCTGATGAAGTTCTGCTGACTGATGAAGGGGTAATTTTAAATTTAAAAGGTCTTCTTAAAATGGATTGGGATAAAGAGGATAGAGATGTTCCCTGTTTTGCGGCAGGATATGGTGAAATACTGTTTTATCCTGAAAATAAAGATATTGTAAATGGAAAGCCGTTAGTATTGAGGCTTAGAAATTTTGATTATTATAATCCGGATATTGATGCGGATTATGAAAAGGAAGCTGTTAAGACAGAGAAAACTGTAACTGAAATATTAAAGAAAAATTTTCCGGAAGAGTACAAAAAAATGCAGAAAATCCGTAGAGGAAATTTTGAAGTTCAGTCAACAGTAAAGATAAAAAAGGTGGTACCATATACAGAATGTGATTTTACAACAGTTTATGCTTATGCCACAGAATTAAAGAGAGTTAGTGGAGCAAAATCAAAAATAACAGAAATTAAAACAAAAAAATCAGAAGATTCGGAAGAAGATTTTATAGATCCGGATGAAAAATTTGATTTGAAAAAATATGAAGTAAGTTCAAAGGATGGATATTCAAATTTACGTGAAAAGCCGACAAAAGATTCAAAAATTGTTTTAAAAATGAATAATGGAACTGTTGTAAAATATATTACAAAATCTGGCGACTGGTATTATATTCACTATGCTGATTACCCTTCTGAAAATGAGAAAGAATGGAAGGTCAAAGAATATAGGGGATTTATTCATAAGAGCCAGTTGAAAAAATATGTCGAGTAAAAGTTTGTAAAATATAAGGGAAATAAAAGAGATGATTTTAGAAATAAAAGAAAAATTTTATCAGCAAGATACTGTTACAATGGCAAGGGAACTGCTTGGAAAGATTCTGATTTTAAAAAATGAAAATGGAATATTTGCGGGGTACATTGTTGAAACAGAGGCATATTTAGGAGAGTTTGATAAAGCCTGTCACGGATATGGAAATAAGAAGACTCCAAAAGTTGAAGCATTGTTTGAGAAGGCAGGAACAGTCTATATTTATACGATGCATACTCATAAAATGCTGAATATCGTCTCATGTGAGGAAGGTAATCCGCAGGCAGTATTAATTCGGGCAGTAGAGCCTATTCTAAATGTCAATGTAATGGAAGAAAATCGTGGGAAAAGCGGAATTCTGGTGAGCAATGGCCCAGGAAAATTGACAAAGGCGTTTGGAATAGATGACAGATTTAATAAGACAGAAATTCAGATTATTGAAAAGAATATGTTTGAAAAGAAAAATTTATTAGAGAAATTAGAAAATAGAAATTTTGGAATTAAATATGATATTTCTAAAATAAATGAAGAATATTTATATCTTGACTTTGAAAATGCTAAAATTCCTAGGAAAATAGAAACTTCTGCAAGAATAGGAATTCCAAATAAAGGAATCTGGACTGAGAAGAAATTAAGATTTTTTGTAAAAGGGAATAAATTTGTTTCTGGAATGAAGAAAGCGGAAATGAAGGAAGATACATGGAAGTAAGGAATTTTTGGATTTAGAGAAAGGATGAGTTGTGAAAAAAATTTTTTTGAGGATAGTATTATTATTAATTTTGGCAAATGTGGGTTTTGGAGATGTTATTCAAATTTTAGGAAGTAATTATTCAATATACAAAGGAAATGTTTATTATGGAAATGAAATTTTGGAAGGAGCAAATCCGAAAACTGCTGAGTTGATAGGATTTTCTCTTTTAAAAGATGATAAAAATCATGTGTATATAGGAAATAGCAGTATAGGTCTTTGGAAACTTGATAAAATTGAAAATCCTGAAACATTCGAATTTTTATCAGATACTATAAATACTGATTCATTTTATGGAAAAGACAAATATAATGTTTATTATGTAAATAGGATATTTTTAAGTTGTTTTGGAACATATACTTGGATAGGGTTTAAAGTAGAAGGAATTAATAGAGATAAAGTAGAAGTTTTGAATGACTGGTTTATAAAAGATGATAAAAATATTTATTTTGAGGGAAAAATTTTAGAAGGTGTAGATTATAATACATTTGAAGTGCTTCCAAATGGAGATGGAAAAGATAAAAATAGAAGTTATGAATATTTGACTAAAGACTAGTTGAAATGGTTTTAATCAATAGGGAACTAATTGCTTATACAGATTAAAATAAAAAGGATAGGAAATAAAAAATGGAATTTAGAATAATGACTTACAATATTTACGGAGCAAGGCTTGCTGATGGGAAAAATTGGCAAAAAGCGTAAAAAAAAATATATAAGCCTGATTTTGTTGCATTGCAGGAAGTTGATAAAAATACGAAAAGAAGTAATTTTCGTGATGTGACGCAGGATTTTGCACTTGAACTTGGGTATAATTATTATTATTTTTAAAAAGCGATGGATTTTGATAAGGGAGAATTTGGAATTGATTAATGATAATACAGGTAAGGTTTAAAAATAAGTTGTGCGGAAACAAAATTTTCAAGTAAGAAATATTTTCTATCATAATAGAGTTGTTAAAGCTTCTATTTAATAAAAAAAGGATTTGTATGGCTTTTAGCAAATTTAAAAATGATAAAGTATCATTGCAATTTTTGTAATATATTTTCATTTTTCGTTGTAAAAAGTGTGTAATGATAACATTTTTTCGTTGTAATTTTTGTTGAAAAATGCTATATTTTATACATAAAGTTATAAAAAGAGGTGTTTTATGTATAGAATTGCTATTGAAAATCTTTATGAATGGAAAAATAAGAAAAATCGGAAACCTTTGATTATACAAGGGGCAAGACAAGTGGGGAAAACTTGGCTTATGAAAGAATTTGGAAAGAAGGCTTATAAAAATACAGTTTATATAAATTTTGATTCTAATTCTAATATGAAAAAATTGTTTGAAACAGATTTAGATGTAGAGCGACTGGTTATGGGAATTGAGCTTTATAGTGGAATAAAAATAGTACCTGAAGAAACTTTGATTATTTTTGATGAAGTTCAGGAAGTTCCAAAAGCAATTTCCAGCCTTAAATATTTTTACGAAAATGCACAGCAGTATCATATTATTTGTGCAGGTTCGTTGTTAGGAGTTGCACTGCATGAGGGAACATCATTTCCAGTTGGGAAAATTGATTTTTTAAAGTTGTATCCTTTATCTTTTAAGGAATTTTTACTTGCCACAGGGGATGAAAAATTTTTAAAACTTGTTGAAAATAATGATTACCAGATGATAAAAGTATTTAAGCAAAAATTTATAGATATGCTTAAATATTATTATTTTGTAGGTGGAATGCCTGAATGTGTACTTCATTTTTCGGAAAATAAGGATTTTAATGAAGTTAGGGAAATTCAAAAGCGTATACTTTTAGCCTATGAACAGGATTTTTCAAAACATGCTCCAAATGAAATTGTGCCTAGATTGAGAATGTTATGGAATAGTATTCCATCACAACTTGCAAAAGAAAACAAAAAGTTTATTTATGGTCTGGTTAGAGAAGGTGCAAGGGCAAAAGAATATGAAATGGCATTAATGTGGCTTATTGATTGTGGTCTTATTTATAAAGTGAACAGGGTTAATAATCCTAAACTTCCATTAAAAGTATACGAGGATTTAAAGGCTTTTAAATTATTTTTACTTGATACAGGACTTCTTACCTGCATGACAGGATTGAATCAGAGTACGCTTATTGAAGGAAATAAACTATTTGTTGAATTTAAAGGAGCATTAACAGAACAATATGTGCTGCAGCAACTTGTTACAATTGAAAATTTGAATACATATTATTACACAAATGACCGTGGTTCATGTGAAATTGATTTTTTATTAGATAATGGAGAAAGTGTAATTCCTGTCGAAGTAAAAGCCGAAGTAAATTTAAAAGCCAAAAGTTTGAAAGTGTATAAAGAAAAATATAATCCTGAAATATCAGTAAGAATATCAATGAGTGATTATAAAAAAGAAGAGTGGTTGTTAAATTTACCGTTGTATATGACAGAAGAAATTGGAAATATTGTGGAAAAAGAAAGAAATGATAAGGGATAGTTTTAATATGGAAAAAGAATATGGTTATAGTCCACCATTTGAGATTACAAATGAGATAATTGAGCTTGTGGCTCAAATCACTGAATTAACAGGAATGATTATAGTTTCAGAAAAACTATCTTCAAATCCAGTTTTGAGAAGAGAAAATAGAATAAAAACAATTTATTCATCGCTTGCGATAGAGCAAAATACACTAACATTTGAGCAAGTGACAGATGTGATTAATGGGAAAAGAATTTTAGCTCCTCCAAAGGATATAAAAGAAGTCAAAAATGCTTATGAAATCTATGAAAAATTAAGTTTATTAAATCCATATTCAATTAAAGATTTATTGAAAGCACATAAAATTCTGACTGCTGATTTAATAAATGAAAGCGGCAGATTTCGTACAAAAGGAGCAGGAGTTTATCAGGGAAACCAGCTGATACATGCAGGAACACTACCTCAATATATTCCTGAATTAATTGACCAGCTTTTTTCATGGTTGAAAAAAAGTAAAGTTCATCCACTGATAAAGGCTTGTGTATTTCATTATGAATTTGAATTTATTCATCCATTTCAAGATGGAAATGGAAGGTTAGGACGGCTTTGGCATACATTAATCCTATCAAAATGGAAAGAGTTTTTTGCCTGGCTGCCAATTGAAACTTTGATTCAGAAAAGACAGCAGAAATATTATGAGGCGATAAATTTATCAAATACTGCTGGAGGATCTACGCCATTTATTACATTTATTCTTGAAATAATAAAAGAAACTTTGGAAGAATTGCAAAAAAATGACTTAAAAATGACTGATATTTTGACTGATAAAATGACTGATAAAGAGCTTCAAAGGCTGAAAATACTGGAAGAATATTTTGAAAAAAATAATTATATTGATAATAGTGAAGTTCAAAAGATTTTGAATGTTTCGGATTCTACGGCGAGAAGATTTTTGAATAAACTTTTGAAAAATGGGATTTTGGAGGCATTTGGAGAGAAAAAAGGGAGAAAATATAGGAAGAAATAATAAAATATGGAGATAAATTGGATGAAAATAAAATATTCAAAATTTGAAATTAATATGTGGGATATATTTTTTCTAATACTGTTTTTAGGACATTTATTAGGAGGAATTCATATTTTATTTAATGAAAAAGAAAAGGGTGGAATATTTTTTTTAGCTATTGGAATAAGTTATTTTATATATAGATTTCTTTTGGTAATGATTATTAAAAATAAGATGAAATTTGATTTTTCTGATTATGAAGTGAAAATAAAAGGTCTATTTTTTGAGAAAACTATTGCATATAATGATATAAAAACTTTGACAGTGAGAAAAAATATATTAGGATCGTATGATATTCTTTTAAATTTTGACAGTTCAATAAATATTTATAAGTATTTCTGTAATTTAATAATTGATGTTTCAATAGAAAGTAATCATAAAAAAAGTTATATTTTTTGTGACATAAAAAATAAAGATGAAATTTTGGAATATTTGTTGGAGAAAATAGGTTGTCCCAAAAAAGAAATTCGTGAAAAAAAAGAGGAAGAAAAATTATATGTAAAATATTCAATTTTTGAAAAGCATTATATGATGTGTTTTGCAGTATTTAGTTTAATGATAATTTTTTCAGTTGGAATTGCTTGGGGATATTTAAATTTAATGATTAAATTGTTTACAATAATAATCTTATTACTTGTAATAACTGTAATAAGATTTTTTGAAAAAGATTATATTATAAAAAGATATAGTAATTACAGTATATCAATATCTGAAAAGAAAAAAGAAATTTATATTATGGATGATTTTTTTGAAACAGATAAAAAAGTAATAATTAATTATAAAAATAAAAATTTTAATAGTGTAAAATTTAATTTCTATTATTTTCAAAATGATGTCATGCCTAAAAATTATAAAAAATATTATAATTGAAATTATAAAAATAGTATGTATTTATATGAATATTACATATGTTTATATTTTCTATTAAAAATAATGGTTTTGAAAAGGAATTATTACAATGAAGAATAAGAATTACATTGAAGGATTTATTAAAGGTGTCTCAATGTGTTGGAATAATGGGATGAAGATTTGTCCTGAATATACAGCAATATATATTGATACATTTTTTATTGATAATGATAAAAATAATGATTTGAATGAAATAATAAAGAAAAAATTATTGCAATATTATGAAAGTAGTTCATCTGAGAAAAAAGATGATAATATTAGAAAAAAATTGGAAAAATTGAATATTGTTTTCAAAAAAAATAAAAAATACGAAAAGCTGATAGAACAAAATGAAACAAAAACTGGTTATGATAGAATTTCTGAATTTGTTAAATTGCAAACAGAATTTACTGTTGAGGAAATAATTGAAAATTTAGAAAATAAAGTAGATAAAAAGGAACAATACTGGAATGTAAGACGTTTTTTTTATCAAATAACACATTGGTTTGGTGAGCCTGTAAATTTTTATTTAGCGATAAAGAAATATGAAGATATTTTAAGTGAATTTTATGCATATAATGTTTTTTCAGCCGGAATAATACAATACAAAGAACATTTGTTGATGATTATTTATGGATCAGATGAATAAAAAACAAAAAAAGTATGCAATTAATTTGCTTTTAAAAAATTTAAAAGGTATAATATAATTAATAAATAAAGAAAGGAAAGCAGATAAATGGGAAAAGTGGAAAGAGTTACAATAATAGTATTGGATAGTGTTGGAGCTGGAGAATTGCCTGATGCAAATTTATTTGATGATTGCGGATCAAATACTTTAGGAAATATGGCTAAAGCTTATGGAGGAATGAGCTTGCCAAATATGGGGAAATTAGGGCTTGGAAATATTACTGAAATTGAAGGTACACCAGCTGTTGAAAATGTAGAAGGGGCTTATGGAAGAGCTATTGAAGTATCGCATGGAAAAGATTCTACAACTGGCCACTGGGAAATTGCCGGAGTGCCATTGGAAAGACCATTTCCAAACTACCAGAATGGATTTTCAGATGAGGTTATAAAGGAATTTGAAGAAAAAACTGGAAGAAAAGTTATGTTAAATAAGCCAATTTCAGGAACTGTGGCAATTGATCAATATGGAGAAGAGCAGATAAAAACAGGAAACTGGATAGTTTACGGTTCGGCAGACCCTGTATTCCAGATTGCTGCAAATGAAGAAATTATACCATTGGAAGAACTTTACAAAGCATGTGAAATTGCACTTGAAATTTGTAATGAAAAATCACCTGTGGCAAGGGTAATTGCAAGACCTTATGTTGGTAAAAAAGTAGGAGAATTTAAAAGAACTGCAAATAGACACGATTTCTCCATTGACCCTCCAAGAGAAAGTATGCTTGAAAGATTGGAAAAAGCTGGACTTGATGTAGTGGGAATCGGTAAGACAAGCGACCTGTTCAATGGGAAAGGAATCACAGATAACAGAAAAGCTAATCAGGATAACCTGGATGGAATTAAGAAAACAGTGGCCGCATTGAAGGAAGATACAAAAGGATTGATTTTCACTAACTTAGTTGATTTTGATGCTGTATACGGACATAGAAGAAATGTAGAAGGTTATGTAAAAGCATTAATTGAATTTGACAACTGGCTTCCTGAAATCCAAAAGAACTTGAAAGATGACGAAATCCTTATTATTACTGCGGATCATGGAAATGACCCTACATACAAAGGAACAGACCATACAAGAGAATATATACCAATATTAATTTGTGGTAAAAATGTTAAAAAGAATGTAAATATTGGAACTAGAAAAACTTTTGCCGATATTGCTGCAACAGTTGAAGAACTTCTATTGGGAACTGAAAAAGAAGGAAGTTTTGCTAAGGAAATATTATAAAAGGTTATTTTATCGGAAGGACTTAATATGAAAGATAGGGAACAGTGGCTAAAATGGGCCATGGAATTACAGAGTCTGTCGCAGGCAGGACTAAATTATGCAAAAGATGTGTTTGATGTGGAAAGATATACACGGATAAGAGAAATTTCAGCAGAAATAGTGGCTCATAAAGGTGATATTCCGGTGGAAAAGGTGAAAAATCTCTTCTGCAATGAAGTCGGGTATCAGACACCTAAGATTGACTGCCGTGCCGCAGTATTTAAGGAAGACAGGGTTCTCATGGTAAAGGAAAGGGATGGGAAATGGTCGCTTCCTGGAGGCTGGGTAGATGTGGATCAGTCAGTTGCAGACAACACTGTAAAGGAAGTACTGGAAGAAGCAGGAATAAATGTAACTGCAGAAAAAATTATAGCTGTACAGGATGGCGTGAAAAATAATTTAGGCTGTGGTTTAGGTACAGTTCCCTATGGAGTTACAAAAATTTTTGTTCTTTGCAGAATAGCTGATGATAATGAATGTGAATTTGTAAAAAATATTGAAACATCTGAAAGAGGGTATTTTGAAATTGACAGTTTACCTGAACTTTCAGAAATAAGAAATACTGAAAAGCAGATTAGAATGTGTTTTGAAGCGTATAAATCAGATGTGTGGGAAGCATTGTTTGATTAAGATGTAGGCTTTGCAATTTGAATTTGTAGACTGAAAAGAGGGAAACTATAAATTATGAGAAGAAAAGACAGGGAAATAACAGATAGGGTAAAAATAAAGAAGATTATATCAGAGTGTGATTGCTGCAGATTAGGATTTAATGATAATGGAAAAGTTTATATAGTTCCCTTAAATTTTGGATTCATCGAGAGAAATGAGAAATTTATATTTTATTTTCATGGTGCAAAAACAGGAAGAAAACATGATATAATGAAAGAAAATAACAATGTAGGTTTTGAGCTAGATACGAATCATAGAATATATGGAAAAGATGATGTTGCATGTACTTATACTTCAGCATTTCAGAGTATTATAGGAACAGGAAAGGTTTTTATTGTTGAAGATTATGATGAAAAGGTTCAAGGACTTATTGAAATTATGAAACATAATACCGGAAAAGCAGAATGGCAATTTAATGAAAAAATGGTAAATTCTGTATGTGTATTTAAGCTGGAAGTAGAAGAACTGGCATGCAAGGAACATGAGTAGAATAGTGAATTGTGGAAATTTATTAAGGACAAACTATACATAAAAGAGGTGATATCTTGATTTTACCATCGGAAGAACACCAACTGAAAAATGGAAATTATTATGATGAAATAATTATGGGAATTATGTTATAATAAGATAACGTATTTATTTAGCTGAAAGCAGCCATTAAGTTATAAGAATTGGCTAAAAATATAAAAATAAAATTTAGGAGGTACAAATATGGCAACACCGCACTTAGGAGCAAAAAAGGGAGATATCGCAGAAACGGTATTATTACCGGGAGATCCGCTAAGAGCGAAATATATTGCAGAAACATTTTTGGAAGATGTAGTACAATATAACAATGTAAGAGGAATGTTAGGATTTACAGGAACTTATAAAGGAAAAAGAGTATCTGTTCAGGGAACAGGAATGGGAGTACCTTCAATAGGAATTTATACTCATGAATTAATCAATGAATATGGATGTAAAAATTTAATAAGAATAGGAACAGCAGGATCTTTACAGGAAGATGTAAAAATAAGAGATGTAGTTATTGCAATGGCTGCTTCTACAGATTCTGCAATAAACAAATTAAGATTTAACGGAGCTGACTATGCACCTACTGCAAGTGCAGAATTACTGTTTAAAGCTTATGAAGCTGGAAAAGCAAAAGGATTGAACATGAAACCTGGAAATGTCCTTACAAGTGATACTTTTTATGGAGATGACCCTGAAGGATGGAAAAAATGGGCAAAATTTGGAGTTCTATGTGTAGAAATGGAAACTGCTCAACTGTATACGACAGCTGCAAAATTTGGAGTAAATGCATTGACTCTTTTAACAATAAGTGATTCATTAGTTACAGGAGAAGTTACTTCTGCAGAAGAAAGACAGCTTACATTCAATGACATGATTGAAGTAGCTCTTGAAAGTGCTTTAAGTTTATAGGATACAGACTAATTAACAGGAGAAAATTATGAAAGAAATAAATGGAAAAATGAAATTAACTGAAGAAGAAATATCCAGATACATAGACGAAGCAAATGACATACTTAAAAATGCGTACGTTCCGTATTCTAAGTTTCCTGTTGCGGCATTACTGATTGATGAACAGGGAAGAAAATTCAGAGGAGTAAATGTGGAAAACGCTTCCTATGGGTTAGGAATATGTGCAGAAAGAAATGTAATTCCCACGGCAGTGACTGAAGGAATGAAAAAAATCAAACTGTTAGTAGTGACCGGAGGTACACCTGAACCAATTAGTCCGTGTGGTGCCTGCAGACAGGTAATTTCAGAATTTTCTGATAAGGATACAGTCATTATTCTGACAAATAAGGATAAAAAGTATAAAATATGGTCGATAAATGAATTACTGCCTTATTCATTTGGCCCTGATGATTTATAGGAAAATCAATAAAATATGAAAAAGAAACTGTTTTATAATGAAAAGTAAATAATATATTTCAATATAGGGAGTATATTTTTATAAATTATAACTCAGTTTCTTTTTTGATTTTAAGGATAGGTTATTGTTTAAAACAGGGGTGAAATTTTTTGACAAAAATATGAAAAAATATTATAATTTATCAATAAAAAAGAGGAATTGAATAGAAAAGAGGTTGTGAAATGCACAAGGAATTTGCTGAAGTATATGATGTTTTTATGAAACATGTGGATTATAAAGGCTGGTACAAGTTTCTTAAAACATATATTAAGACTAAGGGAGAGGTTCTCGATCTGGGATGTGGAACAGGAGAATTTATATACAGGCTTTTAGATGACGGATTTTCAGTTACAGGAGTTGATATATCTGAAGGAATGCTTGAAATGGCTGAAAAAAAGATAAAGTCTAAAAATCTGAAAAATAATGATTATAAGCTTGTAAAGGCGGATATTGTAAATTATGAGCATAGTAATGAAGCTGATTATATTATGTGTAATTTTGATACGGTAAACTATTTTGAAAATAAGACAGAATTTAAAAAGTTTATATCAAAATCCTATAAAAATCTTAAAAAGGGCGGATACCTCATATTTGATATTGTAACAGAAGAAATATTTGAAGAAATATTTGAAAATGGAATATTTTTAGATGAAGAGCCTGAGTATACAAGTATATGGAGATACGAAAAAAAATCGAAAAGTAAATATTTTGTTGAAATAGATTTGTTTATAAGACAGCAGGAAGGGGATAACTTATTCAGAAAGTATAATGAACAGCATAACAAATTTATATATGAGCCTGAATGGGTTGTGGAAACAGTTCAAAAAGCCGGTTTTGAAATTTTTGATGCTGCTACAAATCCTGATTTTGGGGAAAGCAGAATATTTTTTATATTTAAAAAAATATAGATAAATTAGGAGAAGTTAAATGTCTGATATATTAAAAAAAAGCAGTAAAAGTATAAAAGAAGTAAATAAAAGAGATGATACAGCAGAAAATAAATATTTTGAAGAAAATATGAATGATGATGTTTTTTCATTGGAAAGTAATGAAGATAAGACAGAAAATGAAGATAGTGAAGAAAAAAGACAGGAAAGACTGGAAAAAATAGAAAAACGTCTTGGTAGATACGATAAGGCAAAGGAAATAAAACATAAGAAAAATAATATTCTTATGAAATATTTTCTTATAGCAACAAACATGATTTATATTTTGGCAGGGCCTATTATACTTATGCTGGGTGCATATCTTCTGCTGGAAAAATTTGTGTTTAAGAAACAGCAACCAATAGTACTCATAATATTTCTTATATTAGGGGCTTTTACAGGATACTGGTCCCTTATAAAACAGGTAAGAGATATAAAATAGTGAGTAGAAAATATTTGATAAATGGAGAGAAAAATGTTTGAAAATATACCTGAAATGATAAAAAGAACTTATGTAATAACAATATGTATTTCTGTTATATCACTTATTGCAGGTGTGTTATTGCAGAGGGAAGAAATATATCTGGGATTTTTTACTGGAAGTCTTATTTCCCTTTTAAATACGTATCTGTTAATATCAGGAACATATAAAATCCTTCATGTGAAATTAAATGGAAAAATTGCAGGAACACTTGAATTTATAAAGCGTATGATTGTTTTCTGTTTTGGAGTACTTTTTGTAGTATATATAAGTAAAAAGTACTATGCAGACAGTGTTTTGTGGAATATTGCAGCAACAGGGGCAGGCAGCCTTTCCTTTAAATTTTCTATATTCATAAATAGTTTTATTTCAAAGTATATTAAGAAATCTTAAAAAAAATATATTTGCAAAATAAAAATGATAGGAGTATAATAAAAAGCGGAAATTCAGATTTATACCTGATATTCCAATTTCAGAAGGAAGGGAGATGAAAGAATGAAAAAGAAAATAGTTATTTCCATATTGGGGCTATTTATTTTAATGCTGGTTGTCAATATCATACTGTCACTTATTACAAGTTTTTTACCTATAAAGTTTGTAATGCCTGACGGACTGGTAGAACCACCACATTACTATAACTTTGTTTTAGGAAAATATAATTTGAGTTTAAGCCAGACGGTTTTAAATACATGGGCAATAATGCTTTTAATAGTAATTCTTGTTAAACAGGGAGTGAAAAATATAAGTGTTACTAATCCAGGTAAAATGCAGATTATTTTAGAAGAGTATTATCATTTTATTGAAAATACATTTTTAGTTACATTTGGAAAGTATAAGAAAAAATTTATGCCGTTTTTCTCAGCATTATTTGCATTTATACTTTTTTCAAATTTAAGTCTGTTTTTATTTCCCTTTATTGTAACAGTAACTAAGGGACCCGAAGGATATACAGTAGGACACTTTTTCAGAACTCCTACAGCAGATCCGAATACAGCGATAGGGTTATCTCTTGTGGTAGCGGTACTGTTTGTATCAGTTGGTATAAGAAAAGGTGGAGTGCTGGGTTATATAAAGAGCCTTATGCATCCGGCGTGGTTTATGCTTCCTATAAATATCGTAGGGGAAATATCCAAAATATTGAACACTTCAATGAGATTATTTGGGAATATGCTGGCAGGACTTGTAATAGGAGGACTTTTATATAGCCTTGTAGGAAGAGGACTTATCCAGTCATGGACTCACAATGCCCTTCAGGGAAGCTTTTCATTTTCAGTAGGGTGGCCAATGCTGATACAGCTTTATCTTGACGGATTTGTAGGAATAATACAGGCATTTGTCTTTACTATGCTGTCATCAGTATATGTTGGAGAAGTGCTTGGAGAAGAAGTAGAAGAAGAAAATTAGAAATTATTAAGTTTTATAAATTAAAAAATATAAATAAAAACAAAAAAATAGGAGGATAAAAAGTTATGGAAGGAATAGTACAGGCAGCAGCTTTATTAGGAGCAGGAATAGCGGCAATAGGAGGAATAGGAGCAGGACTGGGGCAAGGAATTGCTACAGGATATGCGGTTGAGGCAATATCAAGACAACCTGAAGCAAAACAGGATATAATGCAGACTTTAATTACAGGGTTGGCAATAACTGAGTCAACAGGGATTTACGCCTTGGTAATCTCATTCCTTTTAATATTCTTAAAAGGATAATTGTGTATTAACAGTTAATGCAGTACGTAAATATTAAGGAGAAAAGAAATGTCAGAAGGAGCAAAATTAGTAAATATAGATTTTACAATGGCTATTCAAATAATAAATTTTCTAGTGCTAGTTTATTTTTTCTGGAGAGTTTTTTCAAAGAAAATAGGTAAAGTCCTTGAAGATAGAAAACATCTTGCCTTATCAGAAATGGAAATAGTAGAGGAAGAAAAAGAAAAACTTGATGAACAGAAAAAAGCGATGGAAAAACTGAAAAGGGAATCAAAAAGAAGAGCCAATGAAATACTTATTAAAGCTGAGAGACAGGCAGATGAAAGAAAAGACCAGATTGTTTCTTCAGCAATGAACAATAGGGAAAGAATGATGATGAAAGCTGAAGCGGATATTGAAAAAATGCGACAGAATGCTAAATTTGAACTTCAGAAGGAAGTCGGAGAAATGGCTGTCGAGCTTGCAGAAAAAATTATTAAGCAAAATATAAATGACAAGCAGGATGAAATAATAGACAACTTTATTAATGAAATAGGAGATTAACAGAATGGACAAGGAGGCAATAGCTAAAAGATATGCAACGGCTATTTATGATATAGCTGAGTCTTCAGGTAAAATAGGTGAAATAAGGGAGGCACTTAATATTCTGGCTGAAAACTACAGGGAAGATGAAGATTTTAAATTATTCCTGCTGGATCCGTCAATAAAATATGACAAAAAAGTGGAATATTTACATAAATTTTTTGATTTTGTAAGTGAAGATGCCTTCAATGTAATAAAATATCTTGTAAAAAAAGGAAGAGTTGCCCTTTCTGATAAAATAAGGGACAGCTATTTAAAAATTTATTATGAGAAAAATAACAAATTGCCTGTAAATGCAACTTTTGTAAAGGAATTGTCAGAGAATCAGAGAGAGGCACTTATAAAAAAACTGGAAGGAAAATATAACAAGAAAATAGTATTAAACCTTTCTGTTGATGAAAATCTTATAGGTGGAGGAATTATAAAAGTAGGTAATCAGGTAATAGACGGTTCAATTAAAAATCAGATTGAAAACATGAAGAAAATATTTTAGAACAGGAGGTGTTTTTTCTTGAGAATTAAACCGGAAGAAGTCAGTAAAATTATCCGTAATGAAATAGAAGGATATAATAAATCGCTGGATGTTGCAAATACAGGAACTGTATTGGAAGTAGGAGATGGAATAGCCAGAGTATATGGATTAAGCAAGGCAATGTCAGGAGAACTGCTGAAGTTTGAAAATGGTGTCATGGGAATGGCACTTAACCTTGAAGAAGATAATATAGGAGCAGTTATTTTTGGTGAATCCAGAGGAATAAAAGAAGGAGGAACTGTAAAGAGTACCGGAAAAGTTGCAGAGGTTCCTTCGGGAGAAGGCCTTCTAGGAAGAGTTGTAAATGCTTTGGGAGAGCCTATTGACGGGAAAGGAAGCATTGAAGCTTCAAAATATATGAAAATAGAAAGACCAGCTTACGGAATAATAGATAGAAAACCTGTAAGTGAGCCACTTCAAACAGGAATAAAGGCAATTGACGGAATGTTTCCAATAGGAAAAGGACAGAGGGAACTTATTATAGGAGACAGACAGACAGGAAAAACAGCTATTGCAATAGATACAATAATTAATCAGAAAAATAATGATGTAGTTTGTATATATGTAGCAATAGGTCAGAAAAGATCAACAGTAGCACAAATATATAAAAAGCTTGAAGAACTTGGAGCATTGGAATATACAATAATAGTTGCCGCAACAGCTTCAGAATCAGCTCCTCTGCAATATCTTGCACCATATGCGGGTGTTGCAATGGGAGAATACTTTATGGAGCAGGGAAAACACGTACTTATAATTTATGATGACCTGTCAAAACATGCAGTGTCATACAGGGAAATGTCGCTTCTGCTTAGAAGACCGCCAGGAAGGGAAGCGTATCCTGGGGATGTATTCTATCTTCACTCAAGATTACTTGAAAGAGCCGCTAAACTTAGTGATGAACTTGGTGGAGGTTCTATAACTGCATTGCCAATTGTAGAAACAAAGGCAGGAGATATTTCGGCATACATACCTACAAATGTTATTTCAATAACAGATGGACAGATATTTTTAGAAACAGATCTGTTTAATTCAGGATTCAGACCGGCAATAAATCCAGGAGTTTCAGTATCAAGGGTTGGAGGAAGTGCACAAATAAAAGCAATGAAACAAGTTGCATCAAAAGTGAAACTGGAACTGGCACAATATAATGAACTGCTGGCATTTACACAGTTTGGGTCAGATCTTGATAAAGCTACAAGAGATCAGCTTAACAGAGGGGCAAAAATAATGGAGGTTCTGAAACAGAGCCAATATAATCCATACAGAGTTGAAGAACAGGTTGTATCCTTCTTCTGTGTTACAAATGGTTACTTTGATGATATCCCAACAGAAAAGGTAAAGGCATTTGAACATGACCTGATTGGAAGTCTGAGAACAGAAAATGAAATTTTATCTGAAATAAAGAAGGAAGAAAAAGTTACAGATGAAATTAATGAAAAACTGATTGCATACGTTACAAACTACAAGCAGGATTATGTATGGTAGGTGACATAAATGGCTGAAAATATGAAGGAAATAAAGGAAAGAATTGACAGTGTAAAAAATACCAGTCAGATAACTAATGCAATGAATATAGTTTCTTCGACTAAATTTAAAAAATTTCAGGTTCTTACATTGAAATCAAGGGAATATGCAAAGACAATTGGAATAGCCTTTGATAATCTGGTTGCAGGAATGAAAAGTCATAACTATGAAATATTTGATGGAAAACCTGAAGTGAAGAAAATAGGTATTATTGTAATGACATCTGACAGGGGATTATGCGGAAGCTTTAATTCAAATACCCTTAGAAAACTTGAAGGAATGAAAAAGAATTTTGAAAAGGAAAATAAGGAAGTTTCGGTAATTACAATAGGTAAAAAAGCAAAAGATTACTGCAAGTCAAGAAATATACCGGTAGACAGTGAATATACACAGTTAATACCTGAAACTATGTTTGAAAAAGGAAAAAAAATAAGTGAAGATATTGTACAGTTTTATCTGAATGATTTTTATGATGAAGTGTACATAATTTTCTCAAGATTTGTTTCTGCAATAGAATACAGTATTCAGGTAGAAAAAATTCTTCCAATTGAAAAAAAGGAAGGACTTCCTAATAAGGAATATGTATTTGAACCTTCGGAAGAAGAGGTTTTACGTTCTTTTATTCCTAAAGTGCTGAATATAAAAATATATCAGTCATTACTTGAAAATTCTGCCAGTGAACATTCGGCAAGAATGTCTGCCATGAAACAGGCAAGTGACAATGCTGAAGAAATGATAAACAAACTTACTGTTAAGTATAATAGGGAACGTCAGACAATGATTACACAGGAATTATCTGAAATAGTAAGTGGTTCGGAAGCATTGAAATAAAATTAGGAATAAAGAATAAAAAACTGAAGAAATATATGAAAGAAAAAGATATGAAATAAGCATAGGAGGTTAAAAAGTTGCTTAACAAGGGAAAACTGGTTCAGATAATAGGACCGGTCATAGATGTTAAATTTGAAGATCAGCTGCCAGATATATATAATGCCCTGGAAGTGTATGATGATAATGGCCAGAAGTTAGTTGCCGAAGTGCACTCCCATAATGGTAACAATGTTGTCAGGGCAGTTGCAATGACAGGGACAGACGGACTAAGAAGAGGTCTGGAAGTAGTAGACACAGGAAAACCTATACAGGTTCCAGTGGGAAGACAGACACTTGGAAGAATATTTAATGTATTGGGAGAACCTGTTGATAACGGGGAACCAATCAGTGCAGATTTGATGGATTCAATACATAAGGAAGCCCCTTCATTTGAACAGCAGGGGACTGACAGTGAAATACTTGAAACAGGAATAAAGGTGGTAGATTTACTGGCTCCATATCTTAAAGGTGGAAAAATAGGACTGTTTGGTGGTGCGGGAGTAGGAAAGACCGTACTGATACAGGAACTTATAAATAATATTGCAAAAGGACATGGAGGACTTTCTGTATTCGCAGGGGTAGGAGAAAGAACAAGAGAAGGAAGAGACCTTTATAACGAAATGAAGGAAAGTGGAGTTATTAATAAAACAGCATTAGTTTATGGCCAAATGAATGAGCCACCTGGTGCAAGACTTAGGGTAGGTCTTACAGCACTTACAATGGCAGAATATTTTAGGGATAAGGAAGGACAGAATGTATTGTTATTTATTGACAACATATTCAGATTTACTCAGGCAGGAGCAGAAGTTTCAGCCCTTTTAGGAAGAATGCCTTCAGCAGTGGGATATCAGCCAAATCTGGCAACAGAAATGGGAGCACTGCAGGAAAGAATAACTTCCACAAACACAGGGTCAATAACTTCTGTACAGGCAGTTTACGTACCGGCAGATGACCTTACAGATCCGGCACCTGCAACTACGTTTGCACATTTGGATGCGACTACGGTTCTGTCAAGACAAATTGCATCCCTGGGAATTTATCCTGCTGTGGATCCACTTGATTCCACATCAAGAATACTTGAGCCTGAAATAGTAGGAAATGAACATTATAAAGTTGCAAGGGATACTCAGAAGGTATTACAGAGATATAAGGAACTTCAGGATATAATTGCAATACTTGGAATGGACGAACTGGATGAGGAAGATAAACTGACTGTAAACCGGGCAAGAAAAATTCAGAGATTTTTCTCACAGCCGTTTTCAGTAGCAGAACAGTTTACAGGAATGAAAGGAAAATACGTTCCTTTAAGGGATACAATAAGGGGATTCAAGGAAATTCTGGATGGCCTTCATGATGACCTTCCTGAACAGGCATTCCTATATGTAGGAACTATTGATGAAGCAGTAGCAAAAGCAAGAAAACTTATGAGTGAATAAAAATCTAAAGACAGGAGAATACTATATGGCAACAGAATTTATTGCAAAAGCTGTAACGCCTGAAGGTCTTGTTTTCAGAAAACCTGTAACTTTTTTAAAGATAAGAACAGAGAATGGAGATATTGGAATATTGGCAAACCATATTAATTTCATATCTCCTCTTGGTGCAGGTGAAATGCTTATAAGAGAAAAAGATAATAAGGAAACTTCCTATTATATATCGGGAGGTTTTCTGGAAGTTAGACAGGATAAGGTAGTTATTCTAGGGGAAGATGTACTGGAGGCTACAACGGCAGAAGCTATAAAAATGGCAAGACAGGCTGCAATTGAGCAGGCAAAACAGCATAAAATAAGAGAAGAACAGGATATTTTAGGAAGTAAGAAAAAAATTCAGCAGAATTTGAAAAGAAAATAGTGCAATTATTTCATTTATATGCTAATATATAAATAACAAGTATAAATGGAGATTGATTTATGAAAAAATATCTGGATGAAATGACAAAGGAAGAATTAATACATCTTGCAATGCAGGAATGCGTCCTTCTTGAATTGACTTTTGATAAGGAAAAAATTATGAAAAAGCTTGAAAAGAAAGGATATGAACGTATTAAGGAAACTGAAAGTTTACCTAAAAAAGAAAAAGTTTCAGCAGAAGAGAAAGAAATTTATCTGGATGAAAAAAATGAAAATATAGAAAAAAAGGGAGGCTACGAAGATATGAAAGAAGATTTAAAATTAAAGGGTACAGAAGTAATTGAAGAAGAAATTCAAGTTGAAGAAGTAGACTTTTCTGTAGAATCTATATTTCCTTACAGAAGTAGAAGCTATTACAGAAACTATCCTAACAGAAAGTTAATAAGATCTGTCATAAGAATTCATAGAAGAAGCAGAAGGGATTCTTTTCAGGAAATTTCTTTTAACTATAAGGATATAGATGAAGAACAGATAAAAAAGAGAGAAATTGAAACAGCTATTAACAGTTCAAAATTTGAAAAAGGAAGAGATTATGAAAATAAGTCAAAAGAAGAAGAAATCTATTTTGATAAGGCATATCTGCCTAGTTCTTATTTTGTAGATGAAGTAGTGTTAATGCCTAAAAATCCTACAACATTGTTTGTTTACTGGGAAATAAGGGATGACACGTTTGCAAGATTGTCAGAAAATAATCATGTACTGGATAATGTTGTAATTAAGCTTATGAAAGAGGGTCATGAATATAGAAAAATAATAAGACATGAAAGAATAGGTTCACATTACATTACTGAAGTTGATGCAAGTCAAAGTTATGAAGTGCTTATAGGATATGAAGATCAGTATGGTAACTTTTCAGAAGTTGCCCATTCTCAAGAAGCAATAGTTCCTTCAGATAAATTATCTGATAATTTTGATTTATTATGGGGAACTGTTAAGGAAGATAAAAATACTAATCAGATAATAAAATATATTAACAGTCCTATTCCTACACCTGAAAATCAGGAATTTATAGAGCTTTCCAATGGTGGAAGCGGCATAGCTGATGATGAAGAATTTACAGTGGAAGTTTTGGAAAGACTTTTAAAGGTAGGAGCTTCAGAACAGCTTGTTGAAAGAAGTGAAAGAAAAATAAAACCTGATAAACTGGTAATGATTGGTTCCAGCAGTTCGAGATAGAAGTTAAAGGAAAGTTTATAAAAGTTTTTTATAAATAAAATAACAAGTGAATAAATACTCTAAATAAAGTAAAAAACTCTATAAATTTTGATTTTTTACTTTATTTTTATATTTAGAATATCATATGAATAAATGCGTATAATTTTGTATTTGAAAAAGGCTCATAAAAATGTTAATATATAAAAATATTATAAAATCAAAATATAAATTTTAGGAGGTCAAATGTTTCAAAATCTTGAAAGTTTATTAATATGGATAGTTTCCATAGAGCATATACATTTAGCGATTTATATAATGTTCCTAGTAGCTATTTTAGTTTCAGAAAGATCACCTGAAACAATAGTTGCATGGATTTTTACAATAACTGTTTTTCCAGTTTTTGGATTTATACTGTATCTTGTATTTGGAATAAACTGGAGAAAAAACAGGATAGAATCTCTACAAAATAAGAATCGGAGAAGTTTATTCAAAGGGTTTCCGAGCCTTACAAAATATGATCCTACAGAGATTTTTCATTCCCGTAAAGTAAAACCCGAAGATTTAGATATACTTATGAATAATGCAGGAATTTCCCAGGAAGAAAGTGAAATTGTTAAACTTTTATATGCTTCAGAAGGTACATATCTGACTCACAACAGTTCATATGAAATGTTTTATAATGGGAAAGAAGCTTTTGATTCCATTATTCAGGATCTGGAAAATGCAAAAGAAACAATTTATATGGAATACTTCGTATGGAAATCGGATAAGCTTGGAGAAAAAATAAAGGATATACTAGTAAAAAAAGCAAAAGAAGGTGTAAAGATAAGACTTCTTTTTGATGGAATGGGATCTCTTGGAACAATCTCAGAAAAATACAGGAAAGAACTTTTAAAAGTTGGCGTAGAATTTAAATATTTTCTGGATATAAAATTTGCCCTTTCAAAATTTAATTATAGAAATCATAGAAAAATAACGATTGTAGACAATAGAATTCTTCACACCGGAGGAATGAACCTTGGAGAAGAGTACATAACAGGGGGAAGAAGATTTGAAAGCTGGAGAGATACAAATGTGAGAATAAAAGGGGAACTTGTATTGCATTATCTAGCAATATTTGTAACAGACTGGCTTAACAGTGGTGGGAAACAGGATTTTAAAATGGATGATATAGAAGAAGTAATAGAAGAACATAAAAATCTGCGGAATGAAAGTCCTTATATTATGCAGGTATCATCAAGCGGACCTGATACGATATGGACGACGTTGAAGTATACATATTCAAAGCTTATAACATCAGCTAAAAAGGAAATACTTATTCAGAGTCCATACTTCATACCTGACACTTCCCTTGTAAGCCAGCTGAAGATAGCCGCCCTTTCAGGAGTAAAAATAAAACTCATGATAGCAGGAGTTCCAGATAAGAAGATACCTTACTGGATTGCTGAAACATATTTTGAGGAACTTCTTATGGCAGGAGTTGAAATATATAGATATAAAGCTGGATTTATACATTGTAAAAATATAGTGGTTGATGGAAAGATGTCTACTATGGGAACATGTAATTTTGATATGAGAAGTTTTGAAATCAACTATGAAATAAATTCCATTTTTTATAATGAGGAAATAAGTCAAAGTATAAGAAATCAGTTTTATAAGGATTTAGATTTTTGTGAGGAAATAAAAGAGGAGAATCTGAAAAAAACAGTATTCTGGAGAAAAATCAGAAATTCCCTTTTCAGGGTAGTTTCACCTTTAATGTAATTAAATGGCTGGACTATATTTGTTAATGTGATAAGGCAGGGATGTGAGATGAAAGGAAATAGTATATTTAAAAGTGATGGAATAGTTCTGCTGAATAAAAGCAGAGGGATTTCTTCATTTAAAGCGATAAATAAACTGAAATGGATTATAGGTTCCAGCAAAGTTGGTCATGCAGGAACTCTTGATCCCATAGCTGAAGGACTTCTTATAGTAATGGTAAACAATGCTACAAAATTTTCTGATAATCTCATGAAAAGGGATAAGGAATACTTTGTGGAACTTGAATTAGGTTATGAAACTGATACGTATGATACAGAAGGGGAAATAACTGAAAAATATGAAGGAAATATAGATGTTTCCACAGAAGGGATAATTGAAGCTGTTAACAGCTTTACAGGGGAAATAATGCAGGTACCTCCCATGTATTCTGCCATAAAGATAAACGGAGAAAAGCTTTATGAGCTGGCACGTAAAGGAATTGAAGTGGAAAGGGAAGCAAGGAAAGTAAAAATCTACTCAATAAGGGAAATAAATGTAGAGTATAAGGAAAAATGCAAGATTTCCTTTTATACAGAAGTAAGCAGCGGAACATATATAAGGTCACTTGTGAGGGATATTGGGAGGAAACTTGGTGTTTATGCAACAATGACAAAGCTGGTACGGACAAAAATTGATAAATACAACATTAAAGAGTCTGTTTCACTGGAAGAAATAGAAGAAAAACTAGATAAAGATAAGGAAACATCTGGAGAAAATGTTTGTAAAGATATCTCAAATAATATGGAAAAAGTAAAGGAAATTATTAAATTTAAAAATATAGAATGCATATTTAATTATGAAAAAATAAGTGTTTCAGAAGAAAAATATAAAAAACTGAAAAATGGGATGACAGTTCTTGTGGGATTTAAAAAGTTTAAGGAAATACACACTGTTACAGAGAACAAGCTATACTGTATATATGTAAAAAATGAAATGACAGAACAAAAGGAATTTAAAGGAATTGTAAAAGTTATAAGAAAAGGCCATGATAAAGTGTATTTGAAAAGGGAAAAATATTTCATATAAAATAATATAAAATGAAGTTTTCAGAATATGAAAAAAATATTGAATTTATTAATCGTAATTAAATTTTTGTATTTGAAAAAATAACATTTGTGTGTTATAATAATAAAACAGTAAAAAAATAGAAATGAGGAAAAAATGCGAATTTTGGGTATTGATCCAGGAACTGCTATTGTAGGGTATTCCATTATTGAGTTTGATAAAGGGAAATATAATGTTTTAGATTATGGATGTATCTATACTGATAAGGATGAAGATATGCCGGTAAGACTGGAAAAAATATATGATTCTCTTGACAATCTTATAAAATTATGGAAACCAACTGATATGGCTATTGAAGATTTATTTTTCTTTAAGAACCAGAAGACAATAGTAAAAGTTGGCCAGGCAAGAGGAGTAATAACCCTTGTCGGTCAGAAAAACAGGCTGAATATATTCAGTTATACACCATTGCAAGTTAAAATGGGAATAGCCAGCTATGGAAGGGCAGAAAAGAAACAGATACAGGAAATGGTCAAAATTATTCTTAAACTTGATGAAATTCCGAAACCTGATGATGCTGCAGATGCTCTGGCAATTGCCATAACACATATAAATTCTAAAAACAGTTTTGGAGGATTTACAAGAGGAGACAATATAAGCAAAAAACTTGAAAAACTCAATTCTAATAAAATAAAACTGGAAGATTATAAAAAGCTCATAAGATAAGGAAGGTAAGGGAAATGAATATAGTTCTTTTATATCCTGAAATACATGTCAACACAGGAAATATCGGAAGAACATGTGTTTTAACTAATACAAAACTGCATCTGATAAAGCCGTTGGGATTTTCTCTTGATGCAAAGGAAGTACGAAGGGCAGGACTTGATTACTGGAAGGATGTTCAGTTACATGTATGGGAAAGTTTTGAACATTTTTTTCAGGAAAATATAGAAGGAAAAGACAATGTAAAGCTATATTTTGCAACAACTAAAACAAAACAAAAATACACAGATGTAAAGTATGGTGAAAATGACTACATAATGTTTGGACCTGAATCAAGGGGAATACCGGAAGATATATTGAATAAATACAAGGAAGACAACATTACGATACCAATGCTTCCTTTGGGAAGATCACTAAATCTGTCAAACTCTGCCGCAATAATTTTATATGAGGCATTGAGGCAGAATGGGTTTAAGTTTTAAAAGAATTACATAAATTGATATTGAAATTATAATTTATTCCGGATAAATGATGAAAAGGAGGAGAGAAAAAATAAATGAAAGTATATTTAGACCTTGTAAAATACGTTCTTGAAAATGGAGTGAAAAAGGAAAATAGAACAGGAGTGGATACTATTTCTACATTTGCCTATTTTTATAAAGTTGATTTGAGCGAAGGATTTCCACTCCTGACAACAAAAAAGATGTATTTTAATTCAATGTTACATGAACTTTTCTGGTATCTGACCGGAGAAGAGCATATAAAAACATTGAGAGAAAAAACAAAAATATGGGATGCATGGGCTGATAGTGAAGGAAGACTTGAAACTGCCTACGGAAGATTCTGGAGAAGGTATCCTGTACCTGAAGTTTCACTGGATGGAGAAGTTTTTGCAGATGAAAATAACAAATGGACAAAAAGGGAAGAAAATGGTCAGCTAGTTTTTGATCAGATTCAGTATGTGATTGATACATTAAAGGAACTGAAGGTTAACCCAAATCATAAAAATGGAAGAAGAATGATTGTTCTTGCATGGAATCCAGGAAACGCTTCTATCAGTAAATTACCTCCATGTCATTATACTTTTG
The DNA here is from genome assembly GCF_000469505.1 of Leptotrichia sp. oral taxon 215 str. W9775. Lineage (NCBI taxonomy): Bacteria > Fusobacteriati > Fusobacteriota > Fusobacteriia > Fusobacteriales > Leptotrichiaceae > Leptotrichia > Leptotrichia sp. oral taxon 215. The sequence continues at coordinate 68,836 of NZ_KI272841.1, forward strand.
CATTTAATGTCTCAGGAAATAAACTTAATTGCCATTTGACACAGAGAAGTGGGGACATTGCCCTTGGAATACCATTTAATCTGGCATGTTATTCATTACTGACAATGATGATAGCTAAAGAATGTGGATATGAACCGGGAGAGTTTGCCCACACTATAATAGATGCACATATTTATGAAAATCACGTGGAAGGGCTTAAGGAACAGCTGAAAAGGGAGCCACTGAAATTGTGTAAAGTTAAAATAGCCGATAAACCTTTTGACGAACTGACTTTTGATGATATAAAACTTGAGGATTATGAAAGTCATCCTGTTATAAAATTTGAAGTTGCAGTTTAACAGGACTAAAATTAATAGAGATTGAAATGAAAAATGAAAAGGAATTGGAATGTTTAGTATAATAGTTGCAATAGGAAAAAATAGGGAAATTGGTAAAGGAAACAAACTTCTATGGCATATACCGGAAGATTTGAAAAATTTCAAGGAGATAACGACAGGAAAAACAGTTATAATGGGGAGAAAAAACTTTGAAAGTATAGGAAGGCCACTACCAAACAGGAAAAATATAGTTTTATCAAAAAATGGGGATAAAGAATCATTTGAACAAAAAGGAATAAAGCTTTACCAAAATTTAGAAAACTTAATAGCAGATTATAAAAATTCTGAAGAAGAGATTTTTATAATTGGTGGAGAGCAGATATACAGGGAATTTATGCAAAAAGGACTGGTTAGAAGACTGTATATAAGTTATATTGAATTTTCAGATTCAGAAGCAGATACTTATTTTCCGGAAATTGACTATAACAGCTGGAAAATAATAAAAGAAAAGAATTATGACAACTGGAAATTCTGTATGTATGAAAAGGAATAAAAATAAGGATTAGGAGAAGGAAATATGCCAAGAGTAAAATTCACAAAAAAAGATATTTTAAAAGCTACTTATGATATTATGAAACAGGATGGAATTCAAAATATAAGTGCAAGGAAGATAGCAAACAAATTTAAAGGGTCGACAGCACCTATATATGCAAATTTTTCAACAATAGAAGAACTTAAAGATGAAATTATAAAATTAGCAGAAGACAAATTAAAAGAATATTTATATGGAAATTATTCTGAAAGAAAACTTATGAATGGAGCAATAGGATTTATACTGTTTGCAAGAGAAGAAAAAGAACTTTTCAGGGCAATTTTCCTGGATGGAGCAAAGGGATTTGAAACATTGTTTAATGAAACTATGGAATCCCTTCTTAAGGAAGAAGTTCTAATGGTAAGTTTTCCAACATTAACTTATGAAACGGCAAAAATGGCTGTACGTAGATTATGGTACTGGGCATTTGGATATGCAACACTTACATGTGTAGGTTCAATGAAAAATGAAACAAATGAAGAAATTGAAAGAAAAATAATAGACATTGCAGATCAATTTAGAAAATTATATGGAGTTGAGGAATAATCTCAATAAATATAAATGGAGAAAATATGAATAAATATAAATTTCTTGGAATGCTCTTTCACTTTATATACAGGGCATTGAGCGGAATAACGAAAAAAGAGTATTATTATGAGATTGAAAATTTTGATATGAACAGCCAGAATATAGTTGTATTTTGGCATAGGAAAATATTTACGGTATGTAATGCTACAAGAGTTATAAAAAAGAAGGCATCAATGGTAAGTGCTTCAAAAGATGGAGAAATATTATCTGAACTTTTAAGAAGAGAAGGAAATGCACTTATAAGAGGTTCTTCAAACAGGGATAATATAAAAAGTCTGAAGGAATCTCTGAGATATGCAAAGGACGGGTATACTCTGGGAATTGCAATTGACGGGCCTAAAGGACCTATATTTGAACCAAAGGCAGGAGCTATTTATATAGCCCAGAAGACAGGATTACCTATTGTGCCTGTAAGTTCCTACTGTAATAAAAAATGGATATTTGAAAAAATATGGGATAGACTTGAAATACCGAAACCCTTTTCAAAAAATATTCATTTTGTGGGAAAACCTTTTTATATAGACAAGAAAATGCCTCTTGATGAAGCAACAGAAATCGTTAAAAAAAATATACATGATGCAGGATTGAAGGCATATGAAATATATAAAGAAAAATACCTTGAAAAATAATTTAAATTACAAATAAATTTAACAATACTGGAAGGAGAAACAAATAATGTCCAATTCATTTTATTTAACAACCCCAATATACTATCCAAATGCAGCTCCACACGTGGGAACAGCATACACTACAATAATTTGTGATGTTATTGCGAGATACAAGAGAATAATGGGATACGATGTATCATTTATGACAGGTGTAGATGAACATGGTCAGAAAATACAGGAAGCTGCAGTAAAAAATGGATTTACTCCACAACAGTGGGTGGATAAAATGTCCTTAAATTTCACTTCCTTATGGGAAAAGCTTAATATTTCCAATACTGATTATTTGAGAACGACTCAGGAAAGACATATTAACAGTGTTAAGGAAATAATAAAAAGAGTATACGAAAAAGGGGATATATACAGAGGAGAATATATAGGAAAATATTCTGTTTCAGAAGAAACATTTGTTCCTGAAAATCAGCTGGTTGATGGGAAATATATGGGAAAAGAAGTTATCGATGTAAAGGAAGCTTCGTATTTCTTCAGACTTTCAAAATATGAAGATGCCCTTTTAAAATATATAGATGAACATCCTGATTTTATAAAGCCTGAAAGCAAGAAAAATGAAGTTGTGGCATTTATAAAACAGGGATTACAGGATTTATCAATATCAAGAACAACTTTTGACTGGGGAATACCACTTGAATTTGAAGAAGGCCACGTAATATATGTATGGTTTGACGCTCTGACAGTATATCTTACAGGAGCAGGTTTCCAGCAGGATGAAAATGAATTTGCAAAGAGATGGACTAATGGAAGGGTAACTCACCTTATTGGAAAGGATATATTGAGATTCCATGCGATAATCTGGCCTGCAATGCTCATGTCTGCAGGAATAAAACTTCCTGATACAGTAGCTGCCCATGGATGGTGGACTGTAGAAGGTGAAAAAATGTCTAAGTCATTGGGAAATGTAGTAAATCCTGAAGAAGAAGTTCAGAAATATGGACTGGATGCCTTCAGATATTATCTGATGAGAGAAGCAACTTTTGGACAGGATGCAGATTATTCTAAAAAAGCCATGATTCAGAGAATAAATTCAGATTTGGCAAATGATTTGGGAAATCTTCTTAACAGAACAATAGGAATGCAGAAAAAATATTTTGATTCAAAAGTAGTTCTGAATAAAGTTGAAGACAAATATGATATGGAAATAAAAGATTTATGGGAAGAAACACTTGTAAATCTGGATAATCACATGAATGAATTCCAGTTTTCTGAAGCGTTGAAGGATATATGGAAATTCATTGGAAGAATGAATAAATACATTGATGAATGTGAACCATGGAATCTGGCAAAGGAAGAAAGTAAAAAAGACAGGCTTTCAACTGTAATGTATAATCTTGTTGAAGGGTTATATAAAATTGCAGTGCTTATAGCACCATTTATGCCTGATACAGCTAAACAAATGATTAGACAGCTTGGACTGGACATAAATCCTGAAGAAATTAAAATTGAAAATGTTAAGGAATGGGGAGTATACCCTGAAGGAAATTCTTTAGGAGAAGCAGTACCATTGTTCCCAAGAATTGAAGTTGAAGAAGAAGCAAAAAAAGAGTATAAGGAAGACCTTAAAATTGAAAATCCTATAACAATAGATGATTTTTCTAAAGTAGAAATAAAAGTCGTTGAAATAGAAAAAGTCAGCAAAGTTGAAGGGGCAGACAAACTGCTTAAATTTATTGTAAATACAGGAAGTGAAAAGAGACAGATTATTTCAGGAATAGCAAAATATTATCCGGATGAACAGGAACTTGTAGGAAAGAAAGTGCCTGCTGTACTTAATTTAGAACCTGTAACATTAAAAGGGGAACTTTCACAGGGAATGCTTCTTACGACAGCCACAAAGAAAAAAGTGACTTTAATAGAAATTGATAATGGGATAAAAACAGGAGCGGTAATAAAATAACATATTAAGATGTAATTAGAATGGGATGATATAATAAAATGAGAAAATTTATATTTTATGTATTTTTAATTTCTCTATTGATAGTATCATGTTCTCAGGATAAAAAAGGGTATGATGCGTTAGAAAAAGGATTAATAGGAATTCTTGAGAAAAAAGATGAAGGATACATATTGCAGCAGCTTGAAAAATCTGCTGAGCAGAAAAATGAAGATGTATTTGCACTGGCGTATGTATATCTGGGAACACAAGGGGAAGAATTTTATAATAAATTTTTAAAGAAAAGTAACGGATATGCAGAATATTATAAAGCAATGTTCCTAAAGGAAACAAATGGTATGGAAGATGAAATTATAAATCTTCTTGAAAGTTCTGCAAAACAGGGAAATAATAAGGCATATTACATGCTGGGAAGTATATATGAATCAAAATTTGAATTTTCAAAGGCTCAGGAGTATCTGAAAAAAGGTAAGGATGCCGGTGAAATATATTCGGTGTATTCATATAACTATAATAAAAACTTATCAGATGTGTATAGCCGTATTGAAGAACTGAATAAAAAACTCAAGGATGATACAATAAACCAGATGGAAAAAAAGGAGTTAGGAACTCTGATTGTGGAAAAGGTATCAAACTATGAAGAAGGATACAATATACTGAAGGACTTCCTTTCTGAAAATTATCCACCTGCCTTATATGCAAAGGCTAAAATTCTGGAATTAGAAGATAAGGAAGAGGAGGCTATTCAAATATACAATGAGATATTTATGAAAAATAAATACTATCTCGCAGGATTTGAGCTGGCATCAAAACTGGTGAAAACTAGTAAAAATTATGAACTTGCAATGAAGGTTCTGGAGGATACGAATTCCGACGAACCGGTAATTTCAGGGTATAAAGGTTTTGTATACGAGAATATGAAGCAATATAAAAAAGCTGAAGAAAACTACCTGAAGGCAGTTGAAAAAAATGATATTGGAATAATGATTTACCTTGGAAGTTTATATGAAAATTTAGGTGAAACTAAGAAGGCAAAAGATATTTATACTAAGGCGTATCATTTAGGTTCGGTGGATGCGGGATATAAGCTTTCATATCTGCTTGAAGAGCTGGAGGAAAATAAGATTAAGGATAGTAAAAATAATAAAAAAGATAATGCTAAAAAAGACAGTAAAGATGATGTCAAAAAAAGTAAGGAAGCTAAAAAAATACTGGAAAATCTTGTTAAAAATGGCGATGATTATTCAATGGTTGATTTGAGCCTTTATTATCCTCAAGGAGATCCTAATATCAGAATTTTAAACTTGAAAGCTGCGGCAAAGTTAAATAAGACAGCCTTCTATAACCTTGGAGTATTCTACTATGAGAAGAAAAACAAGGAAAAGGCAAAGTTCTATTTAAAGGTTGCTAAGGAAAATGGTTACGATATAGGTACGGTATTTGAAAGATATATAAGAAATTAGAAATAAAATTCAAAAGGCAATAAAAGAAAAATCGGTTAGTATTGTTTGTAAATGAAAATGATGAAATGGAAAATAGAATTTCAGAAAATTTTATTTAAAATAAAAACCTGAGAGGAAGGATTGGATTAACAATGAAAAAATTAATATTGCTAATAATGATGGGGACTATGTTTGCAATAGGATGCAGTAAAAATAAAGACGTAGCGGAAACAGTAAAGGAAAATAAGACTGAAACTGTAAAAGAAGCATCATCAGGAAATGAAATGCCGGCATTTACTTTAACAGATCTGGAAGGAAAAACGTTTGACAGTAAAAGTCTGCTGGGAAATGGGAAAAAGACTTTATTTGTTGTAGCGGCAGAATGGTGTCCGCACTGTAATACTGAAATGCCACATATTCAACAGTTTTACGATGAAAATAAAGATAAGGTAAATGTTGTAGTAGTATTTAGTAATGTGAGATCAAGTCTTGATGCAGTAAAAAAATATATATCAGAAAATGGATATACAATTCCTGCATATTATGATGCAGATGGTTCTGTCTTAAACGGACTTGGAGTACAGGGATTCCCATTTAACATAAAAGTTGATGGTACTAAAATAGAAAAAACATTAGAATTACCTGTAGATTATGGAAAACTTGCAAGTGAGTTTGCCCAATAAAATAAGTACGAAAAATTATGATAGGAAAAAATAAATATTTACTTTACAAAATTCAGTAAATATGGTATTATTATAAGGAATTTTTTCTATGAATATAGGTTGCCTCTATATTCTTGGATTAAATAATAAAATTTAGGAGGAAATATTAATGGCAATGAAACCAAAAAAAGAAATTATTGAAACATTTGGAAAAAACTCACAGGATACTGGATCAGCAGAAGTTCAGGTAGCATTACTTACAGAAAGAATTAATCATTTAACTGCTCACTTGAAAGTACATTTTAAAGATGTTCACTCAAGAGTAGGATTATTAAAAATGGTAGGTAAAAGAAGAAGATTATTAAATTACATCAAAAACAGAAACGTAGATGACTATAGAGAATTAATAGACAAATTAGGAATCAGAAAATAGTAATTCAGGAAAGGGGCTGTCTCAAAATAAGCTTTTGAGGGAGCCTTCTTTATAATATTTGGTTATCATGAATTAATATAGTGAATTATAATGAGGTAAGATATGGCATATAAATTAAGTGAAAAAATTGTTGGAGGAATTGTTGCAGCAATAAGAAAGATACTGTCTTTTTTTCCTCTGAAGGTTAGATATTCATTTTTTGAAAATTTAGGTTTGTTGGGTTATTATTTGATAAAAAAACGGAGAAAATTAACTTTAGATAATATAAGACAGGCTTTTCCTGAAAAAAGTGATGAGGAAGTAGTTAGGATTGCTAAAGAATCATATAAAACAATGGGAAAAATGATAATGACTTCCATTTATCTTGAAGAAATTACTTCAAACGGAAATACAGTTATGGAAAATGAGGAGCTTATGCTGAAGGCCTGTGAAAATAATGAAAAGGCTGTCATAATAGTTTCGCTTCATCTGGGAGGATTTGAAGCAGGAAGTATAATGAGAAACATAAGAAAATTTTATGCTGTTTTCAGAAAACAGAAAAATAAAAAGCTTAATGATTTAATGACAAAATGGCGTGAAGAAGGTGGGCTTCATTCCATACCTTTGAGAGATAGTGAAACATTGAATGATGCTTTGAGAAATAAGACAATAATAGCCCTTGCATCAGATCATCATGCAAATGATGTGGAAATAGAGTTTTTTGGAAGAAAGGCAAAGGCAGTATCAGGACCGGTTCTACTTGGATTAAAACACAAAGTTCCTCTTGTATTGGCTTATGCTATTTTTGAAAATAACACTATAAAAGTTGTAAATAAAAAAATATTGGAAATAGAAAAACAGGGAAATTTAAAGGCCACTGTAAAGTTTAATATGCAAAAAATATTTCATGAATTTGAAGAAATTATAAGAGAATATCCTGAACAATATATGTGGCAGCATAAAAGATGGAGAGAAGAATAAAAAATATAGAAATTATCTTTAATCGCACTTGAATAACAAAAAAAAGTATGATAAAATTATATAGCGAAATTTTTGGAGGGAATATGAAAAAATATTTATTTCTACCAATTTTGTTGATTTTTATAAGTTGCACTACTGTTAACGCATCTAAAATCGTGTCACGAACTGAAATCGAGAAAGTCAATACTGAAGTTACGAACACTATTGGGAAGTTAAAAGAAGCAGCAGAATTGAATAAATACGAAGAATTAAAAGAATTTTTCTTACCTACATTTAAAAATAATTATATTGTGAAAAATATAGAGCAATATGATCTTTCAAGATTAACATTTATGTTTTCAGATGTGAAGGTTATTACAAAAAACAGGGCAAGTGGGACAATGATAATAAATTATGGAAACCAGAGTAATTATTATATAGTAACTTGGAAAAAGACAGAAGAAAACGGTAAATGGAAGATTTCAAATGTAGCAGAAAAAAAATAAGAAAGGAGAAATATGCCATTACCAATAACGATTTTACTGATTATTATTTTTTCTTTTCTAACTTTTTTTATTGCCTATTTTTATGGGAGTTCAATATTTAAGAAAAAATATGGAGAACTTAGTGAACTTGAATTGAGAATAGTTGATGCAAAAAGAAGACTTGAGTCTTCTAAAAAAGAAGTTGAAAGAGAAATAGAATCATTTAGAAAAGAAGAAACACTTAAAGTAAAGGAAGAATTACTTAATGAAAAGAAAGTTGCCGATGAAGAAATAAAGAAAATGAAATCGGAGATTGTTTTTAAGGAAGAAAGAATTGCAAAAAAAGAAGAAATACTTGAAACAAAAACAGAAAGACTTGAAGAAAAAGAAACAAAAATAGAAAAGCAGCGTGAAAAACTAGTAAGAAAAGAAGTTGAACTGAATGACCTGATTTCTAAGGAAGAAAAGGAATTAGAAAGAATTTCTGAACTTACGAAGGAGGATGCGGCAAAAATCATCCTTACAAAACTTGAAAATCAGCTTGATCATGATAAAGCAGTTCTTATAAGAGATTTTGAACATAATCTTGACAGAGAAAAAGACAGAATTTCAAAAAGAATTATATCTACTGCAATAGGAAAAGCTTCTGCAGATTATGTTGTAGATTCTACAATTTCAGTTATCCAATTACCTAGTGAAGAAATGAAGGGTAGAATAATCGGAAGAGAAGGAAGAAACATAAGAGCGATAGAAGCGGCAACAGGAGTTGACCTTATAATAGATGATACACCTGAAGCAGTTGTTCTTTCATCATTTGATGGTGTAAGAAGGGAAGTTGCAAGAATTGCACTTGAAAAACTTATTTCTGACGGAAGAATACATCCTACAAAAATAGAGGAAGTAGTTGCAAAAGCACAGGAAGAAGTGGAAGAAAGTGTACTTGATGCGGCGGAACAGGCTATATTGGAAGTTGGAATACCAACACTTCCAAGAGAAGTATTAAAGGTATTTGGAAGATTAAAATTCAGAACATCATTTGGACAGAATATATTACAGCACTCAATAGAAGTTGCTCACATAGCTGCGGCTCTGGCGGCAGAAATAGGAGCTAATGTTGATGTTGCCAAGAGGGCAGGGCTGCTTCATGATATAGGAAAAGCTTTTTCTCATGAGCAGGAAGGATCACACGCAATAAACGGTGGGGAATTTTTAAGAAAGTTCTCTAAAGAAAATGAAATAGTAATAAATGCGGTTGAATCACACCATAATGAAGTAGAGCAGTTAAGTGTTGAAGCTGTACTTGTACAGGCGGCAGATTCAATTTCAGCTTCAAGACCGGGAGCAAGAAGAGAAACACTATCTAACTACCTGAAGAGGCTTGAACAGCTTGAAGAAATAGCAAACAGCCATGAAGGAATTGAAAGCTCATATGCAATTCAGGCTGGAAGAGAACTTAGATTGATTGTACATCCTGATGAAATTGATGATGATAAGGCAATGATACTTTCAAGGGAAGTTGCCAAGGAAATCGAAGAAAAAATGCAGTACCCTGGACAGATAAAGGTTACAGTAATTAGGGAAACAAGAGCTATAGAATATGCAAAATAATTAAATTGTAAATAAAATGTGAATATGAAATAGGATTAGTTGAAAGGACTGATTTCTGTGAAAGACAGAAGTCAGTCTTTTCGATTTTTAAGAAATAAAGTGAAAAATAAAGTGTATAATTAAATTAAAATTTTTGATTAACTCATTCTTTTGATTGACATAAGAATTAGAAAAGTGATATGATGAACGAATAAAAAAATGAGAAATTAGAATTTGTAGAAGTGAGAAAAATATAATGGCAACATATTCAACTTAAATCGAAATAATATAAAATTACGAGGAGATTATAAGATGAACAATTATATAAAAGTAAATGAAGATAGATGGAATAATGTAAAAAATGACTATACTGAGCCATTGGCACATGAAGAATTAGAAGAAGTTAAAAATAATCCAATTTCTGTTGCATTAACTGTTGGGAAAAAAGTTCCAAAAGAATGGTTTGAAAAAGCAAATGGAAAGAAGATATTAGGTTTAGCTTGTGGTGGTGGACAGCAGGGACCAGTTTTTGCTATAAAAGGTTATGATGTAACCATAATGGATTTTTCTAAATCACAATTACAAAAAGATGATATGGTTGCTAAAAGAGAAGGCTTAAAAATCAATACAGTTCAAGGTGATATGACAAAACCATTTCCATTTGAAAATGAAACTTTTGATATCGTTTTTAATCCAGTTTCAAATGTATATGTAGAAGATTTAGAAAATATATATAAAGAAGCTTCTCGAGTATTGAAAAAGGGTGGGTTGTTAATGGTCGGATTTATGAATCCCTGGATATACATGTATGATGCGGACATTGTATGGGACAAACCTGATGAGGAATTACTTTTAAGGTTTTCAATACCTTTTAATTCGAAAGAGCTTGAAGAGGAAGGCAAGATAACCATAAATCCAGAATATGGATATGAATTTAGCCATACCTTAGAAACTCAGATTAGAGGACAACTTAAAAATGGTTTCGCTATGATAGATTTTTATGAATCGTGTGACAAAAGACATAGATTATCACGTTATGGAAATGATTATATAGCTACACTTTGCATTAAACTATAATGTTATAGAACATACTTCAGAAGAATAGCCCGTTTTATTTTCTGCAAGGGTTAAAATCTAAATCCCAGTTTGTCGAAGTAAAATAATTAAATAAAAAAATTACATAGAACTTTCATTGAAACTTATAATATTAAGATAAAATGAAAGTTTTTTATTATCATTATTTTTCAGTATATTAAAAAACTAAAAATAGCAAAAGTGCTAAAATTATAAAATAAAACTATAAAAAAACAATAATATATAGTATAATAATAACGTAATACAAATAAGATTAAGCCAAAAAGGAGTAATGAAAAATGAAAAAATTTTTTAAATTAAGATTTTGGTTTTTGTTTATGGTAATTATGTCTGTTTCTTTTGGGAATGACTGGGAATTCAGTTCGAGGGGAGAAAATATCATACCGATTGAAACTTCTCAAGTATCTATAAAAAAAGAAGAAATTAGAATGAAAATTGTTAATGACGGAATGGATGTAAAAGTAAAATTCATATTTAACAGTCCAGTTTCAGAAGAAAAAATAATAGGATTTATAACTCCTGAAGGGGGATTTGATAATGATGACAATTATCAATGGGACGGAGAAATGCATTTTAAGAATTTCACAACTGTAGTGAATGGAAAAACTGTAAAATCCAATGTTGAGAAAATGAAGGATTTTTATAAAAAAAATGTCTTAAGTAAAGAAGAAATGAAAAAGTATAATGTTGAAAAATATAAAGATAGTTATATATACTATTTTAAAGCAAATTTTGTAAAGGGTGAAAATACTGTTGAACATAGCTATAACTATTCAGGAAGTCATGGAGTAGGATATAATGATTTTCAATATGTATGGACAACTATATCAAAATGGAAGAATAAGAAAGTTGATGAATTTGAACTTATTATTGAACCTGGAGACAGTTTTGTTTCCTTACCTTATACATTTTGGAAAAATGGAAAGAAAATTAACTGGGAAATTGTAGGGGAAGGGAAAATTGATACAGCAGTGAATGAAATAACTGAAAGTTCTACAAATAGAAAAACAGTAATGAAAAGAGTGTATGCAAAACTTAAAAATGGTTATATAGCATACAGGACAAAAGATTTTGCTCCTGATGATGAATTTTGGATGGAAGATGTAATAAATATAGTAAATAATTATTTTCCATACGAAAAAACAGAAAAAGGATACATTTTTACTGATGATAACTTTGATTATGCCAGTTTAATGTGCTGTTATGTGACAGAGCCTTATAGCAAAGAAAAATATGAAAAATATGAATATTATAAGGCAGATTTGGAAGTCAGCAGGGAGAAGGAGGAAGAACTGAAAAAATTGTCTAATAAGGAGCTTGAAATTTTAAGAAACTATCCATTTGCCCTTGCAGGATATGATTTTTCAAGAAAAGACCTGAAGGATTATTTTTCACAGTTTATATGGTATTATCCGATAGGAAAGGATGTAGAGGTACGTGTATATCCTGAAATTACAAAAGTAGTTGACAAAATAATGGAAGAAAGAAAGAAAAATAGCAAATAAATTTTATACGAAACAAGGAAAGAAGGAAGAAATGAAATTTTTAATAATTGGAGATGTGGTTGGAGAGCCAGGAAGAAATATTTTGTTCAAGTATCTGGAAAAAAGAAAGAAGAATTATGACTTTATAATAGTCAATGCAGAAAATTCAGCGGGAGGTTTTGGAATAACTCCTAAAATTGCTGAACAGATATTTTCAAGAGGAGCAGATGTAATAACACTTGGAAACCACACTTGGGATAAGAAGGAGATTTATTCTTATATTAATGAAGCGAAGAATTTAATAAGACCGATTAACTTTACAAAGGAAGCTCCTGGAAAAGGATATACAATAGTTGAAAAAAATGGTAAGAAAGTAGCTGTTGTAAATGCTCAGGGGAAGGTTTTCATGCCTCCTATAGCATGTCCGTTTCTGGCAATGGATGAAATAATTCCTGAAATACGTAAGGAAACAAATATTATTATTGTGGATTTCCATGCTGAAGCCACTTCTGAAAAGCAGGCGATGGGATGGAATCTTACAGGGAAAGTTTCAGCCGTTTATGGTACTCACACCCACACTCAGACAGCAGATGAAAAAATACTTCCAGGAGGAACAGCATACCTTACTGATGCAGGAATGACAGGAGGACATGACGGAATACTTGGAATGAACAAAAAGGAAAGTATACAGAGATTTAAGGATGGAATGCCTTCAAGATATTCTGTATGTGAAGAGAATTTAAGGATAAATGGTCTTGAAGTTGAAGTAAATGAAAATACAGGAAAAGCTGAAAAAATAAAAAGAATTAACATGCATTATGACGAGGTTTAATAGATGAAGTGGATAAAAGTAAAAATAGATTATTTTTCAGATGAACTTAATCAGACTAAGGAAAACTTGATTAATATACTTTCTGAAATAGGGATAAAACAGATAGAAGTTTCTGATTTTTTCACAGATAATTCTTTAGATTATAATGTTAATTTTAAAAAAGAAAGTGATGTATGGAGTATTACAGGATATATTATTGATAACAGGTTTGCAAACCTGAAATTAAATATAATTTATGAAAAATTATCTGAATATAGTGAAGCCAAGGAAGATTTCATATATGAAATATATACTGCAAAATGTTCTGATGAAGACTGGCAGGATGAATGGAAAAAATATTTCCATACAGTAAATATTACTGAAAATATAGTTATAAAACCAAGCTGGGACAGTTATGAGGCTATTGATAATGAAATAGTCATAGAGATAGATCCTGGTCTTGCATTTGGAACAGGAACGCATGAAACAACATCTTTATGTGCAGAATTTCTGGAAAAATATTCTGTAGGAAGAAAAAAACTTCTTGATATAGGATGTGGTTCGGGAATTTTAATGCTCATAGGGAAAAAAATGGGAATAGAAAAAGTAACAGGAATAGATATTGATGAAAAGGTTGAAGAAGTTGTACTTGAAAATTTTGACAAAAATGATATAAAGGATAATTTTCAGGTAATAATAGGAAATCTTGTTGAAGATATAAACGATAAATACGATATTGTTGTTTCAAATATACTGGTAGATGTACTGACTGAACTGCTTGAAAGTATAGAAAAAACTCTTGAAAAGGATGCAACTGTTATTTTTTCCGGAATACTCGCAGAGAAGGAAGAAGCTTTTGCTGAAAAAGCAGAAAAGTATAATTTACAGAAGTTAGACAGAAAAGAAAAGAATAACTGGGTTTCCCTTGTATTTAAATATGTGGGATAAATCTATTCAGGGAGGAAAAAGATGATTATTGCAGTAGATGGACCTGCCGGAAGTGGAAAGAGTACAATTTCAAAACTTCTTGCAAAGGAACTGGGACTTGTGTATCTGGATACAGGTGCCATGTATAGACTTTTTACATTGAAGATGCTGAAAGAAAATGTTTCATTTTCTGATAATGATAAAATAAATGAATTGCTGGAAAAATTGAATATTAATATAGAAAATGACAAATTTTATCTTGATGATGAAGATGTAAGTAAAGAAATAAGAAAGACAGATGTTGCTGAAAATGTTTCTAAAACAGCTGCAATAGATGAAGTCAGGGAAAAAATGGTAAGTCTCCAGAGGGAATTTTCCAAATCCAAAAATGTAATTTTAGATGGAAGGGATATTGGAACTGTTGTTTTTCCGGAAGCAGATATAAAAATATTTCTTGTTGCAGACCCTAGAGAAAGGGCTGAAAGAAGATTTAAAGAATTGAAGGCAAAAGGAGAGAACATTTCTTTAGATAGTATATATGAAAATATTTTGAAACGTGACAAGCTAGATTCTACAAGAGAAAATTCACCTCTGAAAAAGGCAAATGATGCAATTGAAGTGGATACTACAGGAAAGAATATAGAAGAGGTAAAAAATATAATATTAAACCTTTATAATAATAAAGGATAGTATGTTAGTAAAAAACTAATGATATGAAAACTATACAAAAAATCAAAAATATGATTAAAAAAATATATCGGAAAAAATAAAAAAATGAAAAAAAGGACTAGACAAAATTCCAAAATAGTGTATAATAGTTAAAGAATTATTATAACAAAAATAATGGAGGTAAATAAGTATGTCAAAAAAAGAATTTGTGAAGCTTATGCAAAAGCTACAGGAGAAACTAAAAAAAGAGCAGAAGAATTAGTAAATGAATTTTTAGGAACAGTTGAAAAATCTTTAATAAAAGGTGAAACAGTTCAATTCGTTGGATGGGGAACATTTGATGTTCAAAAAAGAGCTGCCAGAACAGGAAGAAACCCTCAAACTGGAAAAGAAATCAAAATAGCTGCTAAAAAAGTAGTTAAATTCAAAGTAGGTAAAAAATTAGCTGAAAAAGTTGCTAAGTAATAAACTGCAGAAAACAAGTTAAGGGACTGTTTCAAATAGAGAAAATCTATCAGGAACGGTCTTTTTATATATGGAAAGGACATTGTATGATTATAGTTTACAATATTCTGAGATATTTTTTATATGGAATAATAGGTATAGTTTCAATCTTTAACAAAAAACTGCGTATATTTTTCAATAAACGGCTGAAACAGGATTTCAGTAAAAGGAAATTTTCAAATAATAAAAATGAGGCTATACTTATTCATATGTCATCTGTTGGAGAATTTAATCTTTCAAGGGAATTGATTGACAGACTTATTTTAAAAGGAGAAAATGTAATACTTTCAATAATGACTGATACTGGAAAAGCGGCTGCTGAAAAAGGTTATGGAAATAATGAAAATGTGGCAATATTTTATTTTCCTCTGGATGATTATGTATGCCTGGCAAATCTTTTTAAAACATACAAAATAAAAAAGACAGTTATAATTGAGACTGAAATATGGCCAAATCTTTATTCTGTTGCATCTGAAAAGTCAGAACTTTATATTATAAATGGAAGGCTTACTGAGAAGAAAATGAAATCCTATCTAAAAATAAAAGGATTCATAAAAAAATTGCTTAATAAGGCTGAAAAAATAATGGTTCAAAGTGATGAAGACAGGAAAAGATATGTAAGCCTTGGATTAACTGATGAAAAAGTAAAGGTATATAAAAACTTGAAATATTCAATAAAATATGAAAAAATATCTGAAGAAGCAGAAGAGAAGTACATTGAAAATAATATTCAGAAGGATAAAAAAATAATAGTCTGTGGAAGTACACGTCCTGGCGAGGAAAAAATCTGGCTGGAAGTATTTAAGGAAATAAATGAAGAAAAAGAATATCAGCTTGTATTAGTACTTAGACATCTTGATAGAATTGATGAAGTTATAAATGAGATACATCAGGTTTTTCCAGAAGGTGAAAATTCAAAAATTAGTTATTCGTTAATGTCTGAAGATAAAAAGACAGATATACTGGTAGTGGATAAAATGGGAGTTTTAAGGGACTTCTATCAGCTTGCAGATTTTGTATTTGTAGGTGGAACACTTGTAGATATTGGAGGACATTCGATATTGGAACCTCTTTATTATGGCAAGAAGCCTATAATTGGAAATTATTATCAGAATATAGCTGAAATAGTGGAAGATGCAAAAAAAATGAGTTTCATAAAAATAGTTGAAAATAAAAATGAAATAGTCGAATATCTAAAAAAATCTGAAAAAGTTGATACATCAGAGTTTTTTAGAAAAAATAATGAGATAGATAAAATTTTAGAGGAACTGGAATAATTATCCCTATAAATTCTATTAAAAATAAAAATGAAAGGAAATTGAAATTACAGATGGGAACAGTTGAAAATAAAAAGGAAGTATGGCAGTATTTTTTTGAAAAGCCAAAAAAGAATTATAATAAATATATGTTTGAAATGGTGGAATATCCTGATTATCTAATGTATGACAATGAAAAAGTTGACAGCTACAAAGGAAAATGGAATGAATTTTTTGGAAATGACAATGATATATTTCTTGAAATAGGTTGCGGAAGTGGAAATTTTACAGTTGGAAATGCTGAAAAGTTTAAGGATAGAAACTATATTGCACTGGAGCTGAGATTTAAAAGACTTGTGCTGGGAGCGAGAAAATCTCAGAAAAGACATTTGAAAAATATTTTATTTATAAGAAAAAGAGGAGAAACTGTACTTGAATTTATTGGAGAAAATGAAATTTCAGGAATGTATATTAATTTTCCTGATCCTTGGGAAGGCGAAGAACATAAAAGGCTTATAAATAAGGAACTTTTTGAAAGAATGGATATTATTTTGAAAAAAGGTGGTAAACTTTACTTTAAGACAGATCATCAGCAGTACTATGAAGATGTACTTGAATTACTGAAGGAAATTGATGGATATGAAGTAGTTTATCATACTGATGATTTGCACAATACTGAAAAGGCTGCAGAAAATATTAAGACAGAGTTTGAACAGTTATTTTTAAGTAAACATAATATGAATATAAAATATGTGGAAATTGAGAAGAAGTAGGGTAAAATTAATTTGACAAATAGTCTAAAATATGATATAGTATCACAGTATACGCATAAATTGGGTGGCTAATACCTATAATTTAGCGATTTTGAAATTTTGGAGGTGGACGAAATGTTTGCAGTAATTAAAACAGGTGGAAAACAATATAAAGTTCAAGTTGGATCTGTATTAAAAGTTGAAAAATTAGCAGCTGAAGTTAATTCAGACGTAGAAATCAAAGAAGTTTTGTTAGTAGGAGAAGGGGATAATGTAACAGTTGGAACTCCTTTTGTTGGAACAGCTTCTGTTGTAGCTACAGTTAAAGAACACGGAAAAGGTGACAAGAAAATAAACTTTAAATACAATAAAAAAACTTACTACAGAAAAAAAGGACACAGACAGCAATATACAGCAATTGAAATCAAATCAATAAATGCTTAATTGATGTGTGGTTTAAATGATAAAGATAAAATTTCTGAAAAAAAATGAAAGAATTATATATTTTGAAATAACAGGACACGCTAATCATGGTGAATATGGGGAAGACATAGTATGTTCAGCTGTTTCTTCGGTTTCCCAAATGACTTTAAATGGTCTGCTTGAAATTTTAAAACTGGATGGCAGACTTCAATATGAAGAAACGGAAGGATATATAGTCTGTGATTTAGATAAATCTGATTTGACTGATGATGAAATTGAAAAGTCAGAAATTCTAATCCAATCGATGTATTCATATTTAAAAGCAGTGAAAGAAAGTTATGGAAAGTATGTAGAAATAAGAGTTAGGGAGGTATAAAAAATGATATTAAAATTAAATTTACAGTTATTTGCCTCAAAAAAGGGACAAGGATCTACTAGAAACGGAAGAGACTCTAATCCTAAATATTTAGGTGTTAAAAAATATGATGGTGAAGAAGTAAAAGCTGGAAATATAATTGTAAGACAAAAAGGAACTAAATTCCATGCAGGAACTAATGCAGGTTTAGGAAAAGATTACACATTATTTGCTTTAACTGACGGATACGTTAAATTTGAAACTTTTGGAAAAGGTAAAAAGAGAGTAAGCATCTACGCTGAAAGAAAAGAAGCTTAATAACTGATAATAATAATTAGAAAGACAGATTCCTTGTGGGATTTGTCTTTTTTTGCAATATAATAAAACTTGTTTTTTTCAAAATAATATAGTAATATTAGAAGAGAGGTTTTTAATAAAAAGGCAAAGTGAAAGGAAATTTTATTATAATGAATGATAAGATAAAAATAGTGGGAGCAAGGGAACACAACCTGAAAAATGTAAATATAGAAATACCAAAAAACCAGTTTGTTGTTATTACTGGAGTATCAGGAAGTGGAAAATCTTCCCTTGCTTTTGATACAATATATTCAGAAGGTCAGAGAAGATATGTTGAAAGTCTTTCAGCATATGCAAGAATGTTTATAGGCCAGATGCAGAAGCCTGAACTGGACAGTATAGAAGGACTTTCCCCGGCAATATCAATAGAGCAGAAAAGTGTTTCAAAAAACCCAAGATCAACTGTAGGAACAACTACGGAAATTTATGATTATATGAGATTATTATGGGCACATATAGGAGAGGCACATTGTCCAATATGTGGTCAGAAGGTGGAAAAACAGTCTATTGAAGAAATTACAGACAGTATAATCGAAAATGGAGCAGAAAAAGATAGGTTAATAGTTCTTGCACCAGTTGTCATTGATAAGAAAGGTACTCATAAAAATTTATTTCTAAATTTACAGAAAAAGGGATTTCAGAGGGTTAGAGTGAATGGGGATATTCTAGATTTAAATGATGTTATAGAACTTGATAAAAATAAAAGACATAATATAGAAGTTGTAGTGGACAGAATAGTGATAAAGCATGATGATAAGGAATTTCTGAGCAGACTTACGGAGGCTGTGGAAACTGCGAGTGAACTATCTGAAGGAAAAATAATTGCAAATATAAATGGAAAAGATAACAAATATAGTGAAAATTTTGCATGTTCCGATCATCCTGATGTGGTTTTTCCGGATATTGTTCCAAGATTATTTTCATTTAACGCACCTTATGGAGCATGTGAAAGCTGTAATGGACTTGGTTCCACCCTTGAAGTTGATGAAAAGAAGCTTATTGTAAATGAAGATCTGACCTTGAGGGAGGGAGGAATAATTTTCCCAGGTGCATCTACTCAAAAAGGCTGGGGATGGGAACTTTTTACATGCATGGCAAAAGCTCATAAAATAGATATGGATAAAAAGGTTTCTGAGCTGACTGACAAAGAAAAGGAAATAATATTTTATGGAAGTGATAAGAAATTTAAATTTGTCTGGTCGGGAGACAGCTTCAGCTATAATGGCTACAGAGAATTTGAAGGAATTGTAAAAAGCATTGAAAGAAGATACAGGGAAACTGCTTCAGAGTCAATGAAGGAAGAAATAGAAGCTAAATACATGACAGATAGGACATGTAAAACGTGTAATGGAAAAAGATTGAAGGATGTAGTGCTTGCAATAACTGTAAATGGGAAAAATATAATAGATCTTACAGAAATGAGTGTTACAGAAGCACTGGAATTCTATGAAAATATAGAACTTACCGAAAAACAGAAACAGATAGCAACGGAAATTCTGAAGGAAATAAAGGAAAGACTGTCTTTCATGATAAATGTGGGACTGGATTATCTTACATTGTCGAGAATGACAAAAACCCTTTCAGGAGGGGAATCCCAGAGAATAAGGCTGGCAACCCAGATAGGAAGCCGTCTGACAGGAGTTATATACGTACTTGATGAACCAAGTATTGGTCTGCATCAGAGGGATAATGACAGGTTGCTGGAAGCATTGAAGGAATTGAAGGATATTGGAAATACTCTTGTTGTGGTGGAACACGATGAAGATACAATGAGGGAAGCAGATTATCTTATAGATATGGGACCTGGAGCCGGAATAAATGGAGGAGAAGTTGTTGCGGCAGGAACTCCTAAGGAAGTGCTAAAAAATAAAAACTCACTCACGGCAAAATATCTTACTGGAAAAGTTAAAATAGAAGTTCCGGAAAAAAGAAGAAAATCAGATAAGGAAATAAAACTTAAGAATGCAAAGGGAAATAATCTGAAAAATGTGACAGTGAGTATTCCTCTTGAAGTATTTACAGTGGTAACAGGTGTTTCAGGAAGTGGAAAGTCTTCACTTATTAATCAGACGCTGTTTCCGGAACTGCATAACAGATTAAATAAAGGAAAGCTTTATCCCCTTGAAAATGGAGGAATTGACGGGCTTGAACATTTGGAAAGGGTTATAGATATTGACCAGTCTCCAATAGGAAGAACTCCAAGGTCAAATACAGCAACATATACGAAAATATTTGATGATATAAGGGATCTATTTTCACAGACTAAGGATGCAAAAGTAAGGGGATATACAAAAGGAAGATTTTCCTTCAATGTAAAAGGTGGAAGATGTGAAGCCTGTGGAGGAGCAGGAATTAATAAAATTGAAATGAACTTTCTGCCTGATGTATATGTAGAATGCGAAGTGTGTAAAGGTAAGAGATATAACAGGGAAACGCTTGAAGTACAGTACAAAGGGAAAAATATTTCAGAAGTACTTGATATGACAGTGGAAGAAGCATATGAATTTTTTAAAACAATACCTGTTCTTGAGAGAAAACTTCAGACACTTATAGATGTGGGAATGAACTATATTAAATTAGGCCAGCCTGCTACTACCCTTTCAGGTGGGGAAGCCCAGAGGATAAAACTTGCTACTGAGCTTTCAAAGGTTTCAAGAGGGAAAACAATTTACATACTTGATGAACCTACGACAGGACTGCATTTTGAAGATATAAGAAAATTACTGGTTGTACTGGACAGGCTTGTAGAAAAGGGAAATACCGTACTTGTAATTGAACATAACCTGGATGTGATAAAATTTGCTGATTATATTATAGATGTAGGACCTGAAGGAGGTCATAAGGGAGGACAGATTATTGCCAAAGGAACTCCTGAACAAATTGCTAAGTCGAAAAAATCCCATACAGGAAAATTTTTGAAAAAATATCTGAAATAGAAATACAATATATTGTATTAGAATTAGAAAAATAGTATAAATACTATTTACAGGGAAAATATATAAGAAAACAAAGGGAAAAGATTTAAAATAGGAGTATCTTGAAAAATTCAGGATACTCTTTATTTTATGGATTAAAAAATGAAAGGAATGATACAAATGAAAAAATCAATAAAATACATTTTATTATTTGTGGTAATGATATTTGGACTTTTATCGTGTGATTTTCTTGCAAATAAAACGATACACGTTCCAAAGTCAATAATTCAGGAAAAGACAGATAAAAAGTTTCCAATTACGAAAAATTTTCTAGTGGCAAGTGTAACTTTAAAAAATCCAAAAGTTGATTTCAAAGATGAGAAATTACTTATAGAAGCAGACTATAATATAAACTTGCTGGATGAAAACAGTAAAGGTAAAATGTACCTAAGCAGTGGGATAAGATATGATGAAGCAAAGGAAGAATTATATCTTGTTGATTTATCAGTAGACAAAATAATCAATGATAAGGGAGAAGAAACTGCAAATTCAAAAGCAGAAAAAACTTTAAAAACATTGATAACTAATTATGTGGAAATGTCACCTGTATATAAATATGGTGAAGAAGAAAGAAAAAAGGAAGCAAAAGGTAAAAAATCCAAGATAAAGGTAAAAAATATGTATATAAAAGACGGTAAATTCTTTGTGAGAACATAAAAAGAAAATAATAACTTGATTTTTTTTCAAGTTAGGAGTATAATAATATTTGAACGGATATTTAAATATTAAACTTAGGAGGAAATTAACATGAAAGCAGTAGTTGTAAATGAAAAAGGAAGTGGGGAAGTACAAGTAATCGAAAAGGAAATACCAAAAGTAGGACCAGGGGAAGCGCTTGTAGAAGTTGAATACTGTGGAGTATGTCATACAGACTTACACGTTGCAAATGGAGATTTTGGAAAAGTTCCAGGAAGAATATTAGGACATGAAGGAATAGGAATTGTAAAAGAAATCGCACCTGATGTAAAATCATTAAAAGTAGGAGACAGAGTAAGTATTGCATGGTTCTTTGAAGGATGCGGTGTTTGTGAATACTGTACAACAGGAAGAGAAACTCTTTGTAGAGAAGTTAAAAATGCAGGATATTCTGTTGATGGTGGAATGTCAGAATATTGCCTAGTAACTGCTGATTATGCAGTAAAAGTTCCTGAAGGATTGGATCCGGCTCAAGCAAGCAGTATCACATGTGCAGGAGTTACAACATACAAAGCTATAAAAGTAGGAGATTTGAAACCGGGACAATGGGTTGCAATATACGGTGCAGGAGGATTAGGAAACTTAGCTATCCAATATGCAAAACACGTATTTAACGCTCATGTAATCGCAGTAGATATTAATGATGATAAATTAGCACTGGCAAAAGAAGTAGGTGCTGACCATGTAATCAATGGTAAAAAAGTGGAAGATGTTCCAGGATTAATAAAAGAATTATCAAAAGGAGGAGTTCACTCTGCAGTAGTTACAGCAGTTTCAAAAGTTGCCTTCAACCAAGCTATTGATTCAGTACGTCCAGGAGGAAAAGTAGTTGCTGTAGGATTACCTTCAGAAACAATGGATTTACCTATAGTTAAAACAGTTCTTGATGGAATAGAAGTTATCGGATCATTAGTTGGAACAAGAAAAGATCTTGAAGAAGCATTCCAATTCGGTGCTGAAGGAAAAGTAGTTCCAGTTGTTCAAACAAGAGCACTTGAAGATGCACCTGAAATCTTTAAAGAAATGGAAGAAGGAAAAATACAAGGACGTATGGTTCTTGATATGAAAAAAGGAAAATGCGGATGTGGATGTGGACATAATCACTAGAAAGTATCTGAAATTATAATAAATATAGAACATAAAAACTATATTTCTTCATTTACTAAAATTTTGCTTATATAAAACAGTTATTCATAAAGAAAAAGTCAAAATTTGCCTGAAAAATTAGGCTATTGACTTTTTCTAAATTCATTTTCTGTTTTAAATTGTAAAATTTTAAATAATGTGAAATATAGTTTTTTACATTTTAATAATTTAATTCAGGTGAATAATAAAATAAAAGGACTGTCTCAAAATAGTGAAAATATAGTTTTTACCTTATTTCTAAGTATTCTTTTTAAGACATCCTTTTATTTTTTAGTTATTATTAAAATTCCTTATTTTTTGGGTTTTATATTACAACTTTCTGTACAGTCATTAATTATTGCTTCCGGTTTAATATGTACTTCAGGAGTACCTTTTTCTGTCAAGTTATTATTTTTTCTGTAAAAATCCCATTCATCCACTTCTTTTCCATTTTTAAATTTACAAATTCCGTACTCATTTCCATCGTTATCTTTTCTTATGATTGACTCTCCACCTTGTTCAACGCAGTATACTGAAGCAGGATTTGCTGCACCAATCATTTTTTGCTCAGGAAAATTTTCGTTCACATAGTTGTTGTCAGTAGAAGTATTTTGCTCAATATTTACCGGTTTTGTTACTTTTTTACTCATATCCTTGTTGTGTGCCTCCAATGGAACTGATAATAACATAATTAATAAAATTCCAAATAATTTTTTCATTATTCCTCCTTGAATTTACTTGCTCATAAACTATTTAAATTTTTCAAGAGTGACATTTATATTTTTTTCTTTTCCATTTGAGTAAACTTTTAAATTAACAGTTTCTCCGATTCTTTTTGCAGCCAGTTCACCTATAAAAGTACCTGCTGAATTAACTTTCTTTCCGTTAAGTTCCAAAATGACATCATTATTTTTTAATCCATATTTTGAAGCAGGGGAATTAGGATATACTTTCTTTACTATAATTCCTGTAGAGTAAGGTATTTTTAATTCCTTAGCACTTACAGATGTAAGATTTTCAACTGATATTCCTATATAAGGACGTTCATATTTTCCAGTTTTTATAATAGAATCCTTTACATTCTGTGCAAGGTTTGAAGGTATTGCAAATCCAATTCCGATACTTCCTCCAGTTGTTGAGAAAATAGCAGTATTTACACCTATTACATTACCACTGATATCTAAAAGTGGTCCTCCGCTGTTTCCTTGATTTATTGAAGCATCAGTCTGAATAAAGTTTTCAATCTGCTCTATTCCAAGTGAACTTCTTCCGGAAGCTCCAATAACTCCAACTGTCATTGAACTGTTAAGTCCTAACGGATTTCCAAATGCAATAGCCCAGTGACCGATTTTAATGTTATCAGAGTTTGCAAATTTTAAAGGGGTAAAAGTTTTGTTTGAATTAATTTTCAATACTGCAATATCAACTTCTGGTGAAGAACCTACAAGTTTTGCAGAGTATTCTTCCCCATCTCCAAATTTTACAAAAATTTCGTCAGAACCATCAATAACATGGTTGTTTGTCATAACGTAACCATCGCTTGAAATAACAAATCCTGAACCTAAACTTCCTGATTCCCTTTTTTCCTGTCTTCTTCCTGAAGTACCGAATAAAAATTCTTCAAGTGGATTATAAGTGTTAACTATTATTGTTTTTTTTGTACGGATATTAACTACTGAATGTTTTGTTTTTTCATATACATTTGAAAAGGCATCCTGAGTTTTGTCAGTGACATTTGCTGTAGTCTGTACATTTACGTTATTATTTGTCTGTGCAGCAGTATCTGCAAATGCTCCTGTTGCAGCTAACATAAGCCCTGCAATCATAATATTTTTTATTTTCATAAAAAACTCCTTCCATTTTTAGTGTAAGTATATATTACATTTTTTATATTAGAAAATAAGTAGAATTATAAATGATATATTCTTAGAACACTAAAAACAGTAAAATTAAAGCTTGTGAAAAAAAATGAAAAAAAATGAAAATTTTTGAAAAAATATGTTGACATTATGGTAAAAAAAGTATATTATATTGGCAAGAAAAGCAAGACAATAATAAATATGAAATGAGAAGATGAGATGCTGGAAATAGACAGATTTGAAAAAATATTGGATGAACTGGAAAAGAAAGGAAGACTTTCATATCAGGAATTAGATAGTATAATGAAAGTTTCTGCTTCAACAATAAGAAGAGATATTGAAAAAATGTTCAAAAATGGTCTGTTGATAAAAATAAAAGGCGGAGTTGCACAACTGGAAAAATTGAATTTTGATCCAAAAATAGCAGACAGGTTCAATAGGAATGTTGAGGGAAAGAAGGAAATAGCTCAAAAAGCATTCAAAAGGATAAAAAAAGGTGATTTTATTTATCTTGATGCAGGGACAACAGTTTTCTATCTTATTGAAAAATTAAAGGACATTGAAGTAACGGTTATAACAAATGGGACTATGCATATCGATGAATTATTAAGAAATAACATAAGGACAATTGTAGCAGGTGGAGAAATAAAGGGACTTACAGGAGCAGTTGTAGGCATTGAAACTGTTGAGTTTCTGGATAAATATCGTTTTGATAAATGTTTTCTGGGAACAAATGGCATAAGCTTGAAGGCAGGTTTTACAACGCCTGAAGTTAATGAAGCCATGGTAAAGAAAAAAGTGCTGGAGCTTTCAGAAGAAAAGTATATACTGGCTGATGAAGATAAGTTTGACAAAATATCAAATATAAAGTTTTCACCACTTGAAAATTGTAAAATAATTACAACAAAAAAGGCTATTAAAGAAAATAATAGATATAAAAAATATTTTTATTAGTAATATTAAACGTAATTTTCAATAACAGCTTATGATAAATAATATTGCAATAAAAAAGAGAAGGAGGAAATATGATTTATACGCTTACATTGAATCCTGCACTGGATTATGACATGTATCTTGAAGAAGAACTGAAGCCGGAACATCTGAATTTGAGTAAAAAAGTAAACTTCAGGGCAGGCGGAAAAGGAATAAACGTGTCAAAAGTTCTAAAAAATCTTGGTGTAGAATCTACTGCAATAGGTTATGTTGCAGGTTTTGTAGGAGATTTTATTGTCAGAGATTTGAAAGAGGACAACATTAATGCAGAATTTGTAGAGCTTGAAGGAAATACAAGAATAAATGTAAAAGTAAATGGTAATGACAAGGAAACAGAACTTACAGGATTGTCACCTGAAATTACAGGTGAGAAACTGAAGGAACTGACTGAAAAAATTTCACATTTGAAGGATGGGGACATTCTGGTGCTTTCAGGAAGTATTCCAGAAAGTATAAGCAGAAGCATATATAAGGAATTATCAGAAAATGTAAAGGCAAATGTTGAAATAGTGCTTGATACAAGAGGAAATTTATTACAGGATAATATACATGGAAATTTTTTCATTAAACCAAATATACATGAATTAAGGGATATGTTTAATGAAAAGCTTGAAACAAAAGAAGAAATAGTAAAAAAATGTTCGTTTTTCTTGGAAAGAGGAGTTAAAAATATTATTATTTCACGTGGTGGAGATGGGGCTTTACTCGTAAATAAGGACTTTGTACTGGAGGCAACTGTACCGAAAGGGGAACTTATAAACTCAATTGGTGCCGGAGATTCAATGGTTGCAGGATTTATTGCAGGACATGTGAAGGGATATTCGATAGAAGATTCTTTCAGATTAGCAGTGGCTTCAGGAAGTGCAACAGCTTATTCATATGGATTGGCTGAAAATGAACTTGTTGAAAAACTGTACAAAGAGATAAAAATAATCAAGGAGAGTGTGTAGAGTATGAAAATATCGGATTTACTGATTAAAGACAGAATAAATCTGGATGTACAGTCAAGTGACAAGACAGGAATTATAAGAGAATTAGCAAAATTGCATGAAAAAACAGGAGTGCTGAATGACTATGAAGGGTATGTAAATGCCTTGATGGCGAGGGAAGCACAAAGTTCAACAGGAATAGGGGAAGGAATTGCGATTCCTCACGCAAAAACAGAATTTGTAAAAGAACCTGCACTTGCAATGGGGAGAAAAAAGGAAGGTATTGAGTATGATTCCCTTGATGGAGAACCTGCAACACTGTTCTTTATGATTGCGGCTCCAGATGGTGCAAATAATACACATATTGAAACATTGGCAAGATTATCACAGCTTTTACTGGATGATGATTTTAAGGCGGCTCTTGAAAATGCCGCGACAGCAGATGAAGTAGTGGATATTATTAATAAAGCTGAAGCTGAAAAGTTTTCAGGGGAAGAGAAAAAAGAAGAAGTAGCTGAAGTTGAAAGTCCTCAAGTTTCAGAAGATAAACCGTATATAATAGCTGCAACAGCTTGTCCAACAGGAATTGCACACACATATATGGCGGCAGAAGCATTGAAAAAAGCCGCAAATGAAATGGGTGTAAATATAAAGGTTGAAACAAATGGGGCTGACGGAAGAAAAGATGTACTTACAGAAGATGATATAAAGAAAGCAAAAGGTGTAATTCTGGCAATAAACAGAAACATTGAAGTGAACAGATTTGATGGAAAACCATTAATTCAGGTTGAAGCAAAAGAAGGAATAAATAATGCAAAAGGATTAATCCAGAAGGTTTTAGATGGACAAGCTCCAATTTTCCATGCAAGCGGTTCTTCAGAAGCATCAGAAGGATCTTCTTCTGAGAAAAAAGGACTTTATAAACACCTGTTGAGTGGAGTTTCATATATGCTTCCATTGGTAATAAGTGGAGGAATATTAATAGCATTGGCATTTTTAGTAGATACAATAACAGGACATGCAAATGCCGGTGGTGGATTTGGTTCAACAAGTTATCTGGCAAAATTATTTATGACTGTGGGAAAAGCCGCATTTGGATTATTCCTTCCAATATTGGGTGGATATATAGCTTACAGTATAAGTGAAAGGGCAGCCTTAACTCCAGGACTTGTAGCTGGACTTCTGGCTAGTACTCCTCTTGTTGAAAATGGTCCTGTTTCAGGATTTATAGGAGCGTTAATAGGTGGATTCCTGGCAGGTTATGTTGTTAAATTTCTAGTATGGGCATTTAAAGGGTTACCTAAAGCTTTAAATGGATTAAAAATGATTTTATTCTATCCAGTATTTTCAGTATTAATAACAGGTTCAGTAATGTGGCTTGTCATTAATCCAATTGCAACTGGGTTAAATGTATGGATGAATAACGGATTAGGTTCAATGCAAGGTGCAAGTGCAGTATTATTAGGTGCTTTATTAGGTGGTATGATGGCTCTTGACATGGGAGGACCTATAAATAAAGTTGCTTACGTATTTGGAACAGGTACACTTGCAACAACTATGACAACAGGTGGAAGTTTCTCAATGGCGGCAGTTATGGCAGGTGGAATGGTACCTCCAATAGCAATTGCAATGGCTTCACAATTATTTAAAAATAAATTTACTGAACAGGAAAGAGAAGCAGGACTGACTAACTACATAATGGGACTGTCATTTATAACAGAAGGAGCAATCCCTTATGCAGCGGCGGATCCTACGAGAGTAATTCCGGCAAGTGTAATTGGTTCTGCAATAGCAGGTGCATTAGTAGGATTATTCCAGATAAAAATACCTGCACCTCATGGTGGGATACTTGTAATGGCATTAAGTAACAATTTCTTCCTATATTTAGTTTCAATATTGCTTGGAAGTTTTGTTGCAGCAGTAATTTTGGGAATATTAAGAAAAAAAGTAACTGAATAATTGGGACAGCTTCAAGTATAAAAAATGAAAAGACAATTTTGAAAAGTTTAAAGTATAGGAGTACTTTAAAGGGAAAAATAATGGTAAAAGCTATGAAAATAAAAAAGATAAATGTAGCATATAGAAAAGATAAATAAAATATATAAATTGGGAAAAATCGCCTTTCTAAATATATAACTGAGAATGAAGTTAGTGTTTAGAGGCGTTTTTTTAAAAAAAAAGTATTTAAAAATATCAAAATGTGGTATAATAAAACAATCAAAGATAAATAATAGTAATAAATATATTTTGAGTAAGAGGAGAAGAAAAGTGGAAGAGAACAAGACTTTGTTGAAAATCAACAACCTATATACGAGTTTTCGTATTAAAGATGCATATTATCCTGCTGTGGACAATGTCACGCTTGAGCTTAACAAGAACGAAATACTTGCAATAGTTGGAGAATCAGGTTGTGGAAAAAGTACACTTGCGACATCTGTTATAGGATTGCATAATCCTATAAATACGAAGTCGGAAGGAGAAATCATCTACAAGGGAAGAAATTTACTCACTTTGACTGAAGCTGAGTATAATGAAGTAAGAGGAAATGACATAGGAATGATATTCCAGGATCCCCTTTCAGCATTGAATCCCCTGATGAGAGTAGAAGAACAGATAGAAGAAGGATTAATCTATCACACTAAGCTGACAAAGGCTCAGAGAAAAGAACGTGTTCAGGAATTACTTGTACAGGTTGGAATACCTAAACCTGAAAGAGTGGCACGACAGTTTCCGCATGAGCTTTCAGGAGGAATGAGACAACGTGTAATGACAGCAATAGCACTTTCGTGTAAACCTACAATTATAATTGCTGACGAACCGACAACAGCACTTGATGTTACAATACAGGCACAAATACTGGATCTGCTTAAATCACTTCAGGAAGAAATACAGGCTGGAATAATACTGATAACACATGACCTTGGGGTAGTTGCGGAAATGGCGGATAGAGTTGCTGTAATGTACGCAGGTCAAGTAGTTGAGGTTGCTTCAGTAAATGAATTGTTTAACAATCCAAAACATCCTTATACAAGATCACTGCTGAATTCTATACCTCAAATGGAACAGGAATCAGACAAATTACATGTAATACAGGGAACTGTACCGTCTCTTAAAAATTTAAAGAGAACAGGATGTAGATTTGCACCAAGAATACCATGGATTGGACATGAAGAACATGAAGAAAATCCGGAAATGCATGAAATCTCACCTGGACATTTCGTAAGATGTACATGTTGGAAGAATTTCTATTTCGAAGATAACAATGAAGAAAAAATAAATAATCATGAATCGGAGGAAGTATAAGATGAGCTTTATTGAAATAAAGAATCTAAAGGTTCATTATCCTATTCGAGGCGGTTTTTTTAATAGAATTGTGGATCATGTTTACGCGGTAGATGGTGTAGATTTGACGATAGAAAAGGGAAAAACTTATGGTCTTGTAGGAGAATCTGGATCAGGAAAATCAACAATTGGAAAAGCAATTATAGGACTTGAAAAAATAAAGGATGGAACAATTACATACGAAGGAAAAGTAATTGAAAAAAGAAGAAGCAGAAAATCAGATTATAATCAGAATATACAGATGATATTTCAGGATTCACTTTCAAGTTTGAATCCAAAAAAGAGAATAATTGATATTATAGCTGAACCTTTGAGAAATTTTGAAAATCTTACTGACAAGGAAGAAAGCAGAAGAGTTTCTGAACTTCTTGAAATAGTTGGAATGACTGATGATGCACTTTATAAATATCCTCATGAATTTTCCGGAGGACAGAGACAGAGAATTGGAGTTGCAAGGGCAGTAGCAATAAAACCAAAATTAATTATTGCGGATGAACCTGTTTCAGCTCTTGACTTGTCAGTTCAGGCACAAGTTCTGAACTACATGAAGGAAATTCAGAAGCAGTTTGGATTGAGCTATCTGTTTATTTCGCATGACCTTGGAGTTGTAAAACATATGTGTGACCATATATCTATAATGTATAGGGGACGTTTTGTAGAAACTGGTGAAAAGGCTGATATCTACAATAATCCGCAACATATATATACAAAAAGACTTATAGCGGCCATTCCTGAAGTAAATCCTAACCACAGGGAGTCAAATAAAGCAAAAAGACTTGCTGTTGAAAAGGAATATAGGGAAAATGAGCTGGAATATTATGATGAAAATGGAAAAGTATATGATTTACAGAAATTAACAGATACTCACTATGCCGCCTTGGCACATAAGGTAAAAGGAGGAGAAAAGTAAGATGTGGAAAACAGTATTGAGAAGAGTATTAGTAATGATACCTCAATTATTCATATTGAGTATATTAATATTTATACTTGCCAAAAAAATGCCGGGAGATCCTTTTACTGGATTGATAACACCTCAGACAAGTCCGGCTGTATTGGAAGAACTGAGAAGAAAAGCGGGATTTTATGATCCTTGGCATATACAGTATATAAGATGGATGGGAAATGCCTTTAAAGGTAATTTTGGAATGAGTTACACATATAAACTGCCTGTAAGTACATTAATAGGACAAAGGGTAAATAATACATTTATATTGTCATTGTTCAGTATGATACTTACATACACACTGGCAATACCTTTAGGAGTGCTTTCAGGAAGATATCAGAATTCGCTTCTTGACAGAGGGGTTACATTATATAACTATGTGAGCTACACTATACCTACATTCGTATTATCACTTATAATGGTATGGTTCTTTGGATATACATTAGGATGGTTCCCAACTACAGGATCAGTTACAATTGGGCTAACACCTGGAACATTTAAATATTTCATTGACAGAATACATCATATACTGTTACCTGCAATAACATATGCAATACTTAATACAACAGGTACAATACAGTATTTAAGAAATGAAATAATTGATGCAAAATCACTTGATTATGTAAAAACTGCAAGAAGTAAGGGTGTACCTGAAAATGTAGTGTATTCAAGACATATATTTAGAAACTCAATTTTACCAATAGCTGCATTCTTTGGATATTCAATTACTGGACTTTTAAGTGGTTCAATATTCATAGAAAGAATATTCAGTTATCCAGGAATGGGAAATCTGTTTATATCGTCTATCGGATCAAGAGATTACAGTGTAGTTACTGCATTGATTTTATTGTTCGGATTTTTAACATTGATGGGAAGTTTACTATCAGATATTATCTTAAGTATAGTAGATCCAAGAATCAGAATAGAGTAGGTGGTATAGAGTGAAAAAGGATAAAAATAAGACGGAAAATAATAATATAACTGTCAGTGAAAAACCGACAGGATTTACAGTCATAATGAGGGAAATAAAAAAAGATAAGTTTGCTATAATTTCCCTTATAATTCTGGGAGTACTGTTTTTAACAATATTTATCGGTGCATTCCTTACAAATCAGGAAGAGGTAATGAAAATAAGCCTTCTTGACAAATATGCGGCACCAGGTGAAGGATTTTATCTTGGAGCAGATTCCGGAGGAAGGGATATTTTAGGACAGCTTATAATAGGAGCTAGAAACTCAATTATAATAGGGGTTACAATTACAATTTTAACTTCCGGGATTGGGATAGTAGTAGGGCTTGTAGCAGGATATTATGGTGGGATAGTAGACGATCTGATAATGAGATTGATAGACTTTATTATGATATTACCAACATTAATGCTGGTAATAGTATTTATAACTATTGTTCCAAAATACAATATTCTGACTTTCATTTTCATAATGACGGCTTTCTACTGGGTAGGAACAGCAAGACTTATAAGAAGTAAGGCTCTTTCAGAAAGTAGAAGAGATTATGTTCATGCGTCAAAGACAATGGGAACAAGCGATTTGAAAATAATATTCAGGGAAGTACTGCCAAATATAAGTTCAATTATAATAGTTGATTCAACATTGGCTTTAGCAGGTAATATAGGGATAGAAACAGGACTTAGTTTCCTTGGATTTGGACTGCCACCTTCAATACCTAGTTTAGGAACACTTGTAGGATACGCAACAGATCCGGAAGTACTGTCTTCAAAGCTTTGGATATGGCTTCCAGCATCAATATTGATATTAATAATGATGCTTTGTATCAACTATGTAGGACAGGCTTTAAAGAGAGCGGCTGATGCAAGACAAAGATTAGGATAGTTTTAATTTAATAAATTTACTGAAAAATGGAAATATGAAACGGATTGTTTAATTGAGTTAAGAAATGGATATTTCAAAAACATATGTTATTAAACATTCCGTTTTTTTAAAAAATTTAACTTTTAGAATATAGATATTAGTTAAATAAAAGAAAAAAACCAGGAGGTAAGAAAATGAGCAGAAAGAAAATAGTCATGCTGTTTTTATTAACAATTATGTTATTAGTGACCGCGTGCGGACCAGGGGAAAAGAAAAGTAAGACAGGGGATACAGGAAATGAAAATGTGGCATTTCCAGTTAAAACATCAAATGATGGTCAAGCTGTAAAGGATGCGGTTTTAAAAGTGGCAATAGTAAAGGACTCACCATTGGTAGGATTGTTAAGTGATGTAGTTTATTCAGACGGTTATGATGGAATTCTTGTTGATAACTTTTTAGGTTCAGGTATATTTGAAACAGATGAGAATTTTGAAGTGACAGACGGAGGAATTGCAACTTTAACAGTAGATGCTGCAAATAAAAAGGCAACTATAAAAATAAAAGATGGAATGAAATGGTCTGACGGACAGCCTATTGTTGCTGACGATGTAATTTATGCATACGAAGTTGTTGGAAATAAAGATTATACAGGTATAAGATATACTGATGACAACGAAAAAATAATAGGAATGAAGGAATATCACGAAGGAAAAGCTTCAACTATATCAGGAATAAAAAAAATTGACAACAGTACAGTTGAAATTTCATTCAATGAAATTGGTCAGGGAATATATACATTAGGAAATGGTCTTATAGGATATGCCCTTCCAAAACATTATTTAAAGGATGTAGCTATAAAAGATCTTGAAACATCAGAAAAATCAAGAAATAAAGTTCTTACAACAGGACCTTATACAGTTGAGAAAGTAATACAGGGAGAAAGCTTGGAACTTAAGGCAAATCCTTATTTCTATAAGGGTAAAGCAAAAACTGAAAAAGTTACTGTGGAAGTTGTAAACTCACAGACAATAGTTTCAGCTCTAAAAGCAGGAAAATACGATATAGCTTATCAGATACCTACAGATTTATATAAAACATTTAAAGATCTGGATAATCTTCAAGTACTTGGAAGACAGGAATTATATTATTCATATATGGGATTCAAAGTGGGAAAATATGATAAAGAAAAAGGTATAAGTATAGTAGATCCAAATGCAAAAATGGCAGACATAAGATTAAGACAGGCTCTTGCTTACGGACTTGATATAGATCAGATGGTGAAAGCTTTCTATCATGGATTAAGAGAAAGAGCTACAACATCAATACCTCCTGTATTTA
This sequence comes from Leptotrichia sp. oral taxon 215 str. W9775, assembly GCF_000469505.1. Taxonomy (NCBI): domain Bacteria; kingdom Fusobacteriati; phylum Fusobacteriota; class Fusobacteriia; order Fusobacteriales; family Leptotrichiaceae; genus Leptotrichia; species Leptotrichia sp. oral taxon 215. The sequence goes on from NZ_KI272841.1 coordinate 103,117, forward strand.
AGAAATATTATACAAAAGATATAAAAGGATTCCCTTATAATCCTGAAAAGGCAAAACAGCTTTTAGATGAAGCAGGATATAAAGATGTAAATGGTGACGGATACAGGGAAGATAAAAATGGAAAACCATTTGAAGTGAGAATAGCTTCAATGGCAGGTGGAGACATAGCTGAACCGTTAGTACAGTTCTATATACAGCAATGGAAGGAAATAGGTATAAAAGCTGTACTTGCAACAGGAAGACTTATAGAATTCAACAGTTTCTATGAGAAAGTAAAAGCTGATGATCCTGAAATAGATGTATTCTTTGCTGCATGGGGAACTGGAAGCGACCTGAATGCAATGAAGGTAAAAGGACCACGTGCGGCATTTAACTATACACGTTTTGTTTCTGACGAAAACACAAGACTTATGGAAGACACTGCAAACCCTAAAACATTGACAGATCCTAATTATAAGGCAGAAGCTTATAAAAAATGGCAGGAATACTTTATAAATCAGGCAGTAGAAGTACCTCTGACATATAGATACGAAGTATTCCCTGTAAATAAAAGGGTAAAAAATTATAATATTTCATATGGAAGTGCCGGAGGAGTTTATACAATAGAATTAACAGCGGCTGAACCTATAAAAGCAAAAAATTAATATTAATGAATTATATAAAATTGCACTTTTTAATCTTAATAAAAGATTTGAAGTGCAATTTTTCTGTATTTTTTCAAAAATTATAATAAAAATTGAAAAATTTTTGAAAAATATTTGCCAATTTTAAAAAAAGGTGGTAAACTCTAGATATAAATAAAAAAATACAGGAGGTTACAAAAAATGAAAATTAGAAAGTCAATTATGCTCTTTCTGGTTGCTATAATGATGCTGCTTACAGCTTGCGGACCGGGAGAAAAGAAAAGTAAGACAGGTGGAGGAGAAACTGTAGATGCTTCAAAATTTCCTATTGAAACTACAAATAAAGAACCTGCAGTAAAAGATGCAGTTCTAAAAGTTGCAATAGTAAAGGATTCACCTTTGATTGGTATTTTTTATTCAGATATCGGTCAGGGAGATGGGTTTGATGGCTTACTAATAGCTACTTTTTTTAGAAATGAAATATTTGATCTGGATGAAAACTTTGAAATTACAGATACAGGAATGGCAACATTATCTGTCGATGCCCCAAATAAAAAAGCTACAATAAAAATAAAAGATGGAATAAAATGGTCAGATGGACAGCCATTGACAGCTGATGATATTATATTTGCATATAAAGTAATAGGAAATAAGGACTATACAGGTGTAAGATATAATGATGAAAATGAAAAAGTAGTAGGAATGAAGGAATATCATGAAGGTAAAGCACAGGATATTTCAGGACTTAAGAAAATTGATGACAAAACAGTAGAAGTTTCATTTACAGAACTGGGACAAGGTGTTTACACTGGAGGAAATGGATTAATAGGGTCAGCATTACCTGAACACCACTTAAAAGATATTCCTATAAAAGATCTTGAAAAATCAGAAAAAGTAAGAAACAAAATGATAACTCTTGGTGCGTATACTATAGTTAGCGGAGTTCAAGGAGAAAGTTTAGAACTTAAGGCAAACCCATATCACTTCAGAGGTAAACCAAAAATTGAAAAAGCAACAGTGGAAGTAGTAAACTCAAATACAATTGTATCAGCTTTAAAAACTGGAAAATACGATATGGCTTTACGTATACCTACAGATTTATATAAATCATATAAAGATTTAAATAACCTTGAAATACTTGGAAACCAGGAATTATATTATTCATATATGGCTTTCAAAGTAGGTCACTTTGACAAGGTAAAAGGTGAAAATATAACAGATCCAAATGCAAAAATGGCAGATGTAAGATTGAGACAGGCATTAGTTTACGGACTTGATGTAGAGCAAATGGTAAAAGCTTTCTATTATGGATTAAGAGAAAGAGCTACAATGGCTGTACCTCCAGCATTTAAAAAATATTATTCAAAAGATATAAAAGGATTCCCATATGATCCTGAAAAAGCTAAAAAGTTATTGGATGAAGCAGGATATAAAGATGTAAACGGAGATGGATACAGAGAAGATAAAAATGGAAAACCATTTGAAGTAAGAATAGCTTCAATGGCAGGTGGAGATATAGCTGAACCGTTGGCACAGTTCTATATACAGCAATGGAAGGAAATTGGTATAAAAGGTGTTCTTTCTACAGGAAGACTTATAGAATTTAACAGTTTCTATGATAAAGTACAGGCTGATGACCCTGAAATAGATGTATTCTTTGCTGCATGGTCAGTTGGAACAAACTTGAATCCAATTGAAGGTGGAGGAAGAAAATCACCATTTAACTTCCCAAGATTCGTTTCAGATGAAAATGATAAATTAATGGCTGAAATATCAAGTCCTAAAACATTGGAAGATCCTAATTATAAAGCAGAAGCTTATAAAAAATGGCAGGAATATTATATAAATCAAGCAGTTGAAGTACCTTTAACTTACAGATATGATTTATCTCCTGTAAACAAAAGAGTTAAAAACTTCTATGTAGGATACGATTTGTATAAAAATGGTAAAATGGTTAACCAGTGGGAACTTACTGCTGCAGAACCTATAAAAGCAACAAATTAATAGTTAAATATAACTGTTATATATGAAAATTATATAAAAAATATAAGATATCGAAAAAGATGTAAAATCGATTCAAACGCTGATAAATAAAGGTTTATCAGCGTTTTTTGCAATGTGAAAAAAGTATTGATATAATTTATTAAAAGTGCTAGAATAAATTAAGTTAATATATCAATAAAAAAACTGGAGGTAGGTTAGTATGAAAATTAAAAGTGTAGTTTCAGTGTTAGTTATGATGATGTTGTTAATGTCATGTGGACCAGGGCAGAAAAAGAGTGCTGATGGAAACAAGAATTCTGAGAGTATAAAATTTGAAACAGAAACTCAGAATAAAGATAATGCAGTTCCAGGAGCAGTTCTAAGTGTTGCAATGGTTAAGGATTCACCATTGGTAGGGATATTTAATGAGGCAATGTATAAGGACGGTTATGACGGAGATATAATTGAATGGTTTTTAACAAATGTCATTTTAGATATTGATGAAAACTTTGAAATAACTGATACAGGAATAGCAACATTAAATGTAGATCCGGAAAACAAAAAAGCAACTATAAAAATAAAAGATGGAATGAAATGGT
>NZ_KI272841.1:106421-153154 GCF_000469505.1 Leptotrichia sp. oral taxon 215 str. W9775
CTATAAAAATAAAAGATGGAATGAAATGGTCTGATGGACAGCCAATAGTTGCAGATGATGTAATCTATCCTTATGAAGTAATAGGTAACAAAGATTACACTGGTGTAAGATATAGTGATGAGAGTGCCAAAATAGTAGGAATGGAAGAGTATAAAGCAGGAAAGGCATCCACAATTTCAGGAATTAAAAAAGTTGATGACAAGACAGTTGAAATTTCTTTTAAAGAAATGGGACAGGGAATCTTTACAGGTGGAAATGGGCTGCTGACTTATGCAATGCCTAAACATTATTTGAAGGATGTACCTATAAAAGATCTTGAAAAATCAGAAAAAGTAAGAACAAAATTGGTAGTGGCAGGACCTTATACAATAAGCAGCATAGTGCCTGGAGAAAGTATAGAATTAAAAGCAAATCCTAATTATTTCAGAGGAAAACCTAAAACTGAAAAGGTTACAGTACAGGTTGTAAACTCACAGACAATAACTGCCGCTATGAAGTCAGGAAAATATGATTTAGTATTTGATATTCCGACAGAATTATACAAAATTTATAAAGATTTTGATAATATAGAAACACTTGGAAGACAGGAACTTTATTATTCATATTTAGGATTTAAAATGGGGAAATATGATAAGGCAAAGGGTGAAAATATAGTAAATCCTAATGCAAAAATGGCTGATTTAAAATTAAGACAGGCACTTGCTTATGGACTTGATATAAATCAGATGGTAAAAGCTTTCTATGACGGATTAAGAGAAAAAGCGACTTCTTCTGTGCCACCTGTATTTGGAAAATATTATCCAAAAGATCTAGCAGGATTCCCTTATGATCCTGAAAAGGCTAAAAAACTTTTAGATGAAGCTGGATATAAAGATGTAAACGGTGACGGATACAGAGAAGATAAAAATGGAAAACCATTTGAAATAAAAATTGCCGCAATGTCAGGTGGAGATATAGCTGAACCATTAGTACAGTTCTATATACAGCAATGGAAAGAAATAGGAATAAAAGGTGTTCTTGCAACAGGAAGACTTATAGAATTTAACAGTTTCTACGACAAAGTTGAAGCAGATGACCCTGAAATAGATGTATACTTTGCGGCATGGGGAGTTGGAACAAACTTAAGTCCGTTTGAAACGGCAGGACGTAAATCAATGTTCAATTATTCAAGATTTGCTTCAGAAGAAAATGATAAACTGATGGCTGAAGTGGCAAGTCCTAAAACATTGACAGATCCTAACTATAAGCCGGAAGCTTATAAAAAATGGCAGGAATATTTTATAAATCAAGCAGTTGAAGTACCTTTAACTTACAGATATCAATTATACCCTGTAAATAAACGTGTTAAAAACTTTGATGTAGCTTATGGTTTACAAAAACAAGGAAAAGGAATACACCTGGTTGAACTTACAGCTGCAGAACCTATAAAATCTAAAAAATAATATTATAACTGAAACTGAATGAGGGTGTAATAAATGCCCTCTTTCTTTTTTCCAGATACTGAAATATGGAGCTGTAAAATTAAAAGTTGTAAAATAAAGAAAATATTGATTAAATCATTAAAAAATGATAGAATTTTAACAGAAAAAATTAAGTTATGAGAGGAGAAATAAGTTAATGGATGAATTGAGAAAATTATTAAAGGAAGGAAAGCTTACTTTTAGACAGTACTTTATAGTAGCATATGAATTATTTAAGGAAATGATTAAAAATGATAATAAGGAAATAATAGTATTATATGTCCTTTATTTGGCAACTGTATTTTTTGTTGTAAGTCAGAATCCTTTATTCGGAATGCTTACTGGTATAGTAACACTTGTAGCTATATCTAGAATATGGTTATTATACAAAAAAGTGATTTTTAAAATAGAAGAAAGGGAATATGATAACAACGGTAATCTAAGAAAAATATTTGCACTGCTAGGTTTTTCAGCATTAATTGGATTTATACTGGCAGTAATGTTTATGCATTATATCTTCAGTCTTGGAATCGAAAGATTGTCAAGTACAGATCAGATAAGTTTACTTTCTGAAATGAGAAATCCAATTATAATATTGGTAGTTATAATGCTTCTTATACAAATATGTATTTTATATTTTATTCCAGTGTATATGTCAAGAAGAGGCGGTTTCTGGGAATCCTTCAGATATAATTTATATCTTTCCAAAGGAAATAAAATGAAGGTGTTCATACCAATATTTGTTATTGGGGCATTAAATGTTGGAATAGGACAGACTTTAGGTAGATTGGGAATTATAGGAATTTTTTTGAGCACAGTTCTGACAGTGACGCTTAATATATTTAAAGTAATACTGCTGTCAATTATTTATCTTAATGTGGAATATACAAGTGAAATACCTGAAGAATTTTCTTATCTTATAGGTAAAGAAGAAGAAACTTATAATGTAGTAGAAGATAAAATAGAAGAATAAAAGGTAATAATAAAAAAACTGTTTCAAGTTTTCAGATTTTAAATATATCTGGCTGAAACAGTTTTTATTATATTATAGCTATTATTTATACATTTGCACTTGCAGTATCAACTCTCACACCATGTACAAAATATTTTGACCAGTAGGAGTGTTCCAATGAAGATAATATAACTCCTTTTGAGGAAGAAGCATTTATGAACAATGAATTTCCTAGATAAACAGCTGTATGATTATATTTTCCATCAGGTCTGAAGTACAAAATATCTCCAGGTTTCAAATTATGTCTTGAAACATGTCTTCCTACTTTAATCTGATCTTTTGTAACTCTAGGTAATTCAAAACTGAATACTTCACGATAAACTCTACGTGTTAAGGCAGAACAGTCAATTCCTCTGCTTGAATCTCCACCAAATGCATATCTTGTCCCTTTCCAGTTTTCAAATGATTTTAAAAGGGCATTCTGCAACTTGACTGTACGTATTTCAGAACTTGTACCGCTAATTAAAAGTCTCTGATTTTTCTCCTGCAGTTCGTTAATTTTAGTAATAACTAAACTATCATTACTAAATCTGTTTTTTAAATTTTGATTGTCTGATTTGTGCTCCCTGTCATCTTCTTTTCTGCTAGCAGTTGCATCTGCATTTTCAGGATCTGTCTTAACTTTATTATTTCCTTTTTTAGAGCTTAAATTCTCCTGTAAAGTTGAACAGTTCATTGCAAATAAGGAAAGCGAAGCCATCAGAATAACATTTTTCTTTTTCATAATAACTTTTCCTTTCTGAAGTTTTTAGCTTTAAGATTCTATAATTAAATTTATTGGACCATCATTTATTGACTCTATTTCCATATATTGCTGGAATTCCCCTGTTTTGAAGGGTACATCTGTTTCTGAAAGTTTTTCAACAAAAAGGTCATATATTTTTTTAGCTTTTTCTGCAGGTGCTGAATTTAAATAATCCGGTCTTCTGCCTTTTTTTGTATTTCCATAGATTGTAAAATTACTTACAATTAGCAGTTCCCCTTTGATATCCTGTACAGATAAATTTAATTTACCGTTTTCATCATCAAAAATTCTCAAATGAATCAGCTTGTCAACGCAGTAATTAATATCTTTAATGTCATCTTCATGTGTAATACCCAGGTATGCAACTATTCCTCTGTTAATTTCACATTTAAAATTGTTATTAACAGACATTTTTGCAGACTTTACCCTTTGTATAATTAATTTCATAAAAACCACCTGTAAAAAAATGTATTTCTGTTATTTTATTTTATAAATATTCTAAGGATTTGTCAAGCTTTTTCTTATAAATTCATTTAAAATTTTATTTGAAAATACATATAAAAAAGTGTTAGCTAAGTATTTTATAAGCTTAAGCAAATAATAAGGCTATACTGTAGTCTATAGAAAGTAGAAAGAATATCTAAATACTCTTGCAATTTAAGGGAAAAAAATATATAATATTTAATAAAATTAAATAAGCTTTAAGCTATAAAAAATAATGAAAGGAGAATATTGACAATGCCTATAAAAATACCAAATAATTTGCCAGCTGTAAATATTTTAGCAAAGGAGAATATTTTTGTAATGAACGAAGCAAGAGCATTGTCGCAAGATATTCGGCCTTTGAAATTTGTGATAGTAAATCTGATGCCTACAAAAATAGAGACAGAAACCCAGCTTTTAAGATTGTTGAGTAACACTCCCCTTCAGATGGAGGTAACACTATTAAAGATGGACAGCTATGTGTCAAAAAATATTTCAGAGGAACATATGGAAAATTTCTATAAGACTTTTAATGACATAAAAAATGAAAAATTTGATGGGCTTATAATTACCGGAGCTCCTGTGGAAACTCTTGAATTTGAAAAAGTTGATTACTGGAAGGAACTTACAGAAATTTTAGAATGGAGCAACAAACATGTTTTTTCAACATTGTACATATGCTGGGGAGCACAGGCGGGACTTTATTATCATTATGGAATAAAAAAATATCCCCTCAATGAAAAGCTTTTTGGAATATATCCTTTAAAGCTTGATGACAGCAGCATAGGACTTTTTAGGGGATTTGACGAAGTATTCTATATGCCGCAGTCAAGACATACAGAAGTAAAGGAAGAAGATATAAATAAAATTGAGGAACTTGAAATATTGGCAAAATCTCCTGAAGCAGGAGTTTCAATTGTGAGAACAAAGGATAAAAGAAGGATATTTGTTACAGGGCATATGGAATATGACAGAATGACCCTTGCATCTGAATATGAAAGAGATGTTAAATTAGGCAAGGAAATAAGCGTTCCATTTAATTATTATCCGGAAGATGATCCGAAGAAAACTCCTTTATTCAAGTGGAGGGGACATGCAAACCTTTTCTTTATAAACTGGATTAACCACCATGTTTATCAGGAAACTCCTTATAATCTGGATGAGCTGGAAGAAATGTAAGTTTAGAACAATATGAAATATGAATCAGAAGGAGAGATTATGGAAACTACAGGAGAAATATTGGAAAAATATATCAGAAGAAAGATATCCCAGGTAGAACTTTCTAAGCTGATAGGAGTTTCTCCACAATACATAAGTAATATTATAAATGACCTGAAAGGACCGTCAGAAAATTTTCTGGATAAGTTCTATAAAATATTTGATGTGTCGGATGAAGATAAAAAGAAAATTTCTGAATATGAGGAACTTAGAAGATTACCAAAAAAAATTCAGGAGGAAATCACTCTTTTTAGACAGGATGAGATAATACAGGAAAAAAAGCATAAACTTCCTGTAAGTAATATTGTACTGGATGGTGAAATTCTTCCAAATGACGAAATATATTTCTTCAATGAAAAGGAGATACAGATTTTCCCTAAATTTGAAGGAGATGACGAAGATCTTTTTTCAATAATAGTGAAATCTGATAATTATGAACCAAAATTTCACTATTTGGATACTTTAATCTTTTCAAAACAAAAAAAAATTAATTTTGAAGAGTTACATAAAAAATATTGTCTTGTTGAATATGAAAATAAGAAGTATATAAAAAATGTTGAATATGTTGAAGATACAATAATTTTAAAAGCTTTAAACGAAAAAGAAGATACAATGATTTTTCCTAAAGGAACATATTATAATTTGAGAATATTAGGAATATTGAAGGGGTGTCTTCATCTATATTAATATAAATTATTAATATAAAAAACTTATATTATATATATTGTATATTGTAGATGATATATATGAAAATATAGTAGATTTTTTTACCAATTTATTATAAAATTATATGTGAATATATATTGAGAAATGATTTAAAAGAAATAGGAGTTGAAATGAGAAAAAATAAATTAGCCTTGTTTACTTTTGCATTGGCAGCATTTAATTTTGCAGGAAAATCAAGTGAAAAAATATCATTACCGAAGGAATATACAGAAAATATACAGGTAAATGGTTACGATATCTATGAGACAGAATATGATTTTGATAATGATGGAACACCTGAAAAAATAGTGATAAACAGGAAAAGTGACAGTATCATAGCAAAGGGAGGACTGGCTTCAATTTATACGTTGCAGGATGGTAAGTATGCACTTACTTATCAGATTCCTCTGAAAAATGAAGCAACTGCATTTTCTTTTGAAAATACTGAAAAAACATTGAAAAGTATAAAAGATTATTATGGAGAATATTCTAAAGGAATAGAAAAGGGAGAGGTAAGAGTAGTAAATCTGTTTGGTGACAATACAAATGAAAACGTATCAGTAAACCTTAAATATGATAAAAATTCTCTTAAAGATTTGGAGAACTTTCTTTTTATTGGGCATTCAGAAGTGCTGAGGGAATCACCGAGTAATTCATCACCTGGAGTCGCCACTTTGAAATATAGGGATAAGCCTAAGTTATTGCTGGAATTTACGTCTTTAAAAGATAATACAAGCCAGAAATGGTACCTTGCGGAATTTGGTAAGGAGTCAAAGGTAAAGGGTTATATACAGGAAAATAGTAAGGTTATAAAAAGAGGATTCTATTGGGATAAAATGGTTTCCAAAATGGAAAAAATAAATGCTTTTGTTTCAGATACGCTTGAAAAAAAGGAAGATATCTATATTGTTACTGAATACAGACCGTTGGCAAATGATTATTACAGTAAAAAAGACAAATTTGGGAATAGAAGCAACCAAAGTATAAAGGGATATGTAAATTCCAATAAAGAAGGAGAATACATAAATATACCGGATAGGACGCTTCTTAGAGTTTTAGGTGAAGAAAATGGTATGGTAAAAATAGAAACACCAATGTATGGAGGCCCATATTATATTGAAAAGAAAAATAATAACATACAGAAATCAGGTATAACATCTAAAATAAATAAGTTTGTTGCAATAGATCCGGAAAGTCAGACGGAAGCCATATTTGAAAGAGAAAATGATACCAATAAATTTAATATTGTAACTTATTCTTTTGTAACAACAGGAGTAGATAACGGATACTCATCATATGAAACACCGCATGGAGCTTTCCTTGTGGCATTTACCAGACCTTATATGCTATTTACGGGACATGCCAGGGAAGGGGATACACGTAAAAGTGCAGGAAAAGAAGGACTTGTAATAGCAGGAGAAGCCAATTATGCAGTAAGATTTAGTGGTGGTGCATACATGCATGGAATTCCGGCTGCATACGGAGCATCAAAGTCAACAAAAGCTTATACTGCAGGAAAAATAGGAACGTATAAGGAATCACATAAATGTGTAAGACATTATGATGACCAGATTGAATATATAGTAAAATGGATAAATGCGGACAGTCAAAAAAAGGAAAAGGAAAATACAATACCAGCAGAGCCGGTAGTAGTAGTGGTCTTATAATAAACAAATTTAGAAATTTTAATATTATAGCTAAAGTTAAAAAAATTCATAAAAATATTTCACAAATTTGGAAATGAGGTAAAGTATGAAAGGTACTAAGAAAATTATTCTATTATTTTTTCTTATGATTTTATCTGTGTATGGAAACGTCGCAGGTAATCCTGTAACTAGTGGAAATACTGCAGAAAAAACAGAAGAAAAGAAGGAATGGAAATCGAATGAACTTAAACCGGATTTAGATAAGGACGGTAAGAAGGATAAACTAGTTATTATGTATCTGATTGAACCGGATAGGGTTGTAACTAAGTTTATTCCATATATAACAGATGATAAAGGAAAGTCTGTAAAAGGAAAAGAAGTTGAAAAAATATTTGGGAAATCAAATTTCGATAATGATTTTGGTAATTTTATGACTAGCTTTATAGATAGTTATCCTAAAAAAGAAGTAGCAAAATCTAGCTCTGATTCCAATACAGAGCCAAAAAAAGAAAATATCAAAAAAGCAGAAACTGAAAAGAAAACAGAAGAAAAGAAGCTAGCAGAGAAAACACCAGCTGTAGCTGAAAAAAAGCCTTCTACAGCTGAAAAAGCACCTGCGGAAAAAGCACCTGATGTAACAGAAAAAAATGATGTTCCTGAAGATTTAAAGAAAGAGGATAACATAACTAATGTACCTCAGAATACGGATACAGATATAAAATCTAAGGACAATGTGGTAGATGAAGGTAAACAGCCTGCAAAAAATATTAAAGGGCCTTATACTTATATTAATTACTATGTAAAAGAAAGACCAAAAAATTTAACTTTCAACTATAAATATGACAAAAATTCTCCTAAAGATATGGATGACTTCGTATTTATAAAGACAGCAACAGCAGTAAGAAAAGAGCCAAATACAAAATCAGGAGTTCTAAAGAATGCCGCCTACAGTCACAAATATAAAGTTATTGGAAAAGTTAAGACGAATGTACCTGGTGGAACTGCAGAATGGTATGAAGTTTATTTTGATGGTAAACTTGGGTATGTTTTAGCTGCAAATGCAATAAAGAGGGAATTTGACTGGAATGACATGATGAAAAGGGCTGAAAAAACTAATAACTTTATAAAGGAAGCAGTTGCAAAAAATCAGAAAATTTATGTTTTAGATGATTATACTCCATTAGGTGGAGGTAACGGTTCAAGCAAGGATAAGTATGGTAATAAAGAAAATCAGAGTGAAAGAGGATATTTAAGTTCTTCATTTAAGGAATTTATAAATATTCCTGACAGATCAATCATGACAATAACTGAAGAAACTGATAAGTATATAAAGGTAAAAATAGATGTTTATGATGATAAGGAATATTATCTTCAGAAATCAAACAAGAAACTTCTGAAGGATTCAGGAATCAAGGAAGAAGTTTCAAGATTCATTTATGTTGATAGACATAGCCAGAATGAAATGATAATAGAAAAAAATAAAGATACAAACAGTTGGAATGTTGTAACAAGTTCTTTTGTAACAACAGGAAAAGATGGAAATGGCTCATATGCAACACCTTATGGAGTATTCCATGTAGCTTATTCAAAACCTGTAATGCAGTATACAGGTTCTGCAGGAACAGTGGTAGGAGATGCTAAAAATGCCGTAAGATTCAGTGGTGGAGGATATATGCACAGTATACCTTCATTATTTGAGCCAAAGGAAACAAGAAATCAGAGAAAAGCTGTAACAGCAAAGAAAATAGGAACTTATCCTGAATCGCATAAATGTATAAGACATTATGATGATCAAATAAAGTTTATATATGACTGGCTTGGAAATGCTTCGCCTGGAGATAAGAACGGTTTCAGAGTACCTGAAGTTCCAACAGTTATGCTTGTAAAATAGCTCTAAACGATAAAATAATATTTAGGAAGGATATTCGGGGTATTCATTTAAAAGTGGGTATCCCGTATGTTTATATATAAAAGAGGTGAGTAATATGAAAATTGCAAACTTTGGAGTTGAAGAATGGCTAAATGTATGGGAAAATGATGCGATTTATGATATTGCAGGAAGTTCAATAGCATCATTCACATTGGAAGAAATTATAAAAACAGGAAATAAAAGTGAAAAAGAATTTTTTTCAGGGTTAATGACGAAAAAGATGAATTATGGATGGATAGAAGGTTCACCGGAATTTAAGGAGCAGGTAAGTCTTTTATATAAAAATATTAAGCCTGAACAGGTTTTACAGACAAATGGGGCAACAGGAGGCAATTTCCTGGCTTTATATTCTCTGATTGAGGCTGGAGACCATGTTATTTCACTGTATCCCACTTATCAGCAGCTGTATGATATACCGCGTTCTTTTGGTGCAGAAGTGGATTTGTGGCATATTAGGGAAGAAAATAGATGGTTGCCAGATTTGGAAGATTTACGGAAACTTGTAAGAAGTAATACAAAAATGATATGTATTAATAATGCAAATAATCCTACAGGAGCAGTTATGGAGGAAGATTTTCTGAAGGAACTGGTAAAAATTGCTGAAGGCTGTGGAGCCTATATTCTTTCTGATGAAGTCTATAAATCACTGGAAACAGGAATAGAAGTTCCTTCGATTGCTGATTTATACGACAAAGGGATATCAGTAAACAGTATTTCAAAAACTTATTCTGTTCCAGGGATACGTATAGGCTGGGTTGCTGCCAATTCCGAGTTAAGTGATATTTTCCGTAAATATCGTGATTATACAATGATATGTGCTGGAGTGTTTGATGATTATCTGGCTACGTATATACTGGAAAATAAGGAAGCTGTACTTGAAAGAAATAGAAAAATAGTAACAGAAAATTTAGAAGTTGTAAAAAAATGGGTGGAAAATGAACCTAAAGTATCACTGATTTATCCTAAATATGTATCAACTTCCTTTATTAAATTAGATATTCCAGTTGATACAGAGGAATTTTGCATAAAACTTCTGAAGGAAAAGGGAGTACTGTTAGTTCCAGGTAACCGTTTTGATATGCCGGGATACGCAAGATTAGGTTACTGCACACATAGGGAGATACTGGAAAAGGGACTTGAAAAGCTTTCGGAATTTTTGAGAGAATTTGAATAATTTAAAGAGGAGATTTTAAAATTTACTACTATGGAAAATAATTACAGTAATATGAAAAAAAATAAAAAATGGCGTATTAATAAGAGAAAAGTTATGTTTGTTTTTATAATTCCTTTAATAATTGTCGGAATTATTTTTTCAGTTGTAACTTATATTAATACTAAACGTGAAGAAGCAGTTGTCAAAGCGGCAATGGAAGAGGAAGAAGACAATATTTTCAGGATAGATCCTGTAAAAAATCCCCAAGTTACATATTATAACTTCAGGGGGGAAGAATATCCTGACTGGGCTAAATTTGGAATGACAAGAAGTAATGGAATAAAGGCTCATCAGGGAATTGATATTTTTGCTGTTCCGGGAACAGATGTCTTTGCAGTTCTGGATGGAAAAATTGTTGATTTATATGTAGATAAAAAGGGTTATGGGTTAAATTTTTATCTGGAAGTGGATCCTAAGGAGCTTGAAAAAATTAAGAGAAAAAATTATAAGCCAAAGGAAGGTTCGGGAGAAGAAAACTACGGTCCAAATTATGAACCCGGAATGGTAATAAAATATCTGAGATATTGTCATTTGAGTGAAGTCAGTGTAAAAGTTGGAGATACAGTAAAGGCAGGGCAAATACTTGGAAAAACAGGAGTTACAGGTAATGCAAGCGGAACACGTGCTCCACATCTGCATTTTGAAATAGCTTATGAAATGAGGGGAAAAGGGCTTTTAAACAGAGTGGATCCTGAAATGTATTTTAAGATAAAAAATGGGAATCAATTATCTGAGGAAGAGAAGAAAGTCCAGTATGAAGCTACTCAATTAGTCTGGAAAGCTGATAAAAAATATGCGGAAGGTTTCAGGCTAGCAAGTGTGTTTATGGATGAGGAAAACGAAAGAAGGCTTAAGGAAGAGGAAGAAAAGAATAAAAAAATTTCAAATAATGGAAAAGTTTCCGGAAGAAAGAAAGGGAGCAGGAGATAAGGCGAGGGCCTTATCTTTTTCTTTTTTTGAGGTATGAAGAGAGTTTGTTGTGGATTAGGGTTAGGCATTTTTTCTTATGTTCCATTTTTGGATGAACATATAAATTTAGAGTTGTATTTATGCTGGAATGTCCTAAAATTTCTGCAACAGTTTTATAATCAGTTCCAAGTTCGATTGCCTGTGTTGCAAAAGTATGTCTCAAAGAATGAAAAGAAAGTTTTGAAATATTTAGTAAGGAAAGTATTGAATAATAGTATTTGCGGTATATTCTAGGTTCAATAAAATTTCTATTTCCTGAAATAATATAGAAATTATTATTTTTACGTAATTTTTTAATTGTTTTTATTAGATGTTTACTGAGGGGAATATTTCTAAATGAGGAAGTTGTCTTTGGAGAAGAAATGATGATTTTACTTTCACTTGAAATAGTTTTTTTAATATAAATTCTTTGAACAGTTCTATTTACAGATAAGATTTCATTTTCAAAGTCAATATCACACCATTTCAAACCACAAACTTCGCCTATTCTTAAGCCACATAGTAAAGAAATCAGTATACCAAGAGATTTTTCATCTAGATTGGAGTTTATATATTGAAAAAGTTTAAAATGTTCAGCATGGCTAAAAATTTCTATTTTTTTACTTGGAATATTTTTAGGAAATTTATAGTCAAAAGTTTTCCTCTTAATAATACCATTTTTCATTGCAGAATTTAAACAAGATTTGATAACTGTCATAATATCTTTTACAGTTTTTAGTGACAGTCCTTTTTTATTATTTAATTTTCCTGAATTTAATTTTTCAAATATTATATTTTGTAGGTCATTATTTTGGATATAGTTTATATTTTTAGCACCTAAAGATGGTTTTATGTGGTTTTCAATAATATTTGAGTATGTTGCATAAGTAGATTCTTTAAAAAAGGGTTTTTCATTTTTTAACCATATGTCAATCCATTCTGAAAATTTCATATCCTTTCTACAATTAGTATTCTTTTTCATATTTTTACCTCCCTGTAATATAGTTCTTATTAATTTTACTATATTTGTGGAAGTTTTTCATTTGAGGAGAATTAAGCTGAATACTTAATTCCAGTTTTATTAAAACTTACTTTTTTAAAGTAAATTCTAATATATTATACCATATATTATTTAAATATGACTAAAAAACGTCTAGAAATCTTTAGCCATTTTTTTCTTTTCTATATAATTTTAAAACCTCTGGAATTAAGTATTCAGATTAATTTTAAATAGGGCAGGTTGATAGAGGTTTTAAAAACTCTAAATGAAAAGGATATTGAAGAAAATGGAAAATTCAGCAAAAAAATTTATTGAAAAAATAAATGAAGTTTTGGCAGAAAAAGAAAATGCTGTGGTGAATATCATTAATGATAAATTAACCATATCAGTTTTTACGGCACTGGAAAAAAATTTAAAAAATGTGAAGGAAATAAATTTTGTTATAAGAGATACAAAGTTTATTCCTGAAAATAGTGAAATATCGAGAGAATTTGAGATAACGCCTAATGATATTTTGTACAATTCTTACGATATAAAGGAAAAAAATAAGTTGAAGCATTTTGCTAAGGCGAAGGCTATGTATGATTTTATAAAAAATAATGTAAATGTCAGAAAAGTAAAGCCATATCAGAAAGTAAATGGAAATATTTTAATAATTGATGATGATTTTATGATTCAAGGGACATCATCACTTGAAATATACGAAAAAAGGACAAATCGCTATGATTTTGATACAACAATAAAAGGAGAAAATGAAAAAGAACAAATTCTTGAAACAGTAAAAAAATATAATCAGATTTGGAATAACAATGATGTAACACAGGATTATAAACAGGAATTATTAGAAAGCCTTGAATTTGTTTATAAAAATTATAACCCTGAATTTTTGTATTATTTCACGTTAAATGAATTGTTTGGAGATAAGTTGGACAGTGGAGTTGAGAGATTTGAAAATGACAGCGAAAAATTTAAAAAGACTGAAATTTGGAATTCGCTTTTTGATTTTCAGAAGGATTGTGTTGTTTCTGCTATACAAAAACTTCAGAAATATGGAGGATGTATAATTGCTGATTCTGTAGGATTGGGAAAAACATTTGAGGCACTTGCTGTGATTAAATATTTTGAAATAAGAAATGATAATGTATTAGTTCTTACACCAGCAAAATTATACGATAACTGGCGTTCTTTTACAGGAAGTTATAAAGATAGCTTTTTGGATGAAATGTTTAATTATAAAATTATGTTTCATACGGATTTATCGAGAACTAAGGGAGAATCAAAATCAGGTTATGAACTAAGCAGATTTGACTGGTCAAAATTTGATTTAGTTGTGATAGATGAGTCACATAATTTCAGAAATAGAATTGCAAAATATGATGAAAATGATGAGTTAATAATGAACAGATACTTTAAATTACTTCATGATGTAATAAAAAGTGGAAAAAATACAAAAGTACTACTGTTATCAGCGACACCAGTAAATAATAGTCTTGTGGACTTGAAAAATCAGATTTCAATTATAACAGGAGATAATGACAATGCTTTTAATGAAGAAGGTATTTCGAGCGTGGGATATTTACTGAAAAAAGCGACGCAAGTTATAAATGACTGGGAAAAAGAAGGAAGTCAGAAAAAAGATGAGTTACTGGATAACTTGCCGTCGGATTTTTATAAACTGCTGGAAATGATGACAATATCAAGAAGCAGAAAACATATTACAAATTATTACGGAACAAAAAATATAGGTAAATTTCCTAAAAAAAATAAACCAATAACTTATTATCCTGAAATAGACAGCAAAAATCAGTTGTTAGATTTTAAATATACAAATTCACTTTTAGAAGAACTGAATTTATCAGTATATACACCAACAAAATTTATAAAAAGTGACAAATTGGCCTACTACATCAACAAATACAAGTTATCAGGAAATCGTGGAGGAAAACTGGACTTTGAAACACAATCAAAAGGACTTATTTATCTGCATAGAGTGAACTTATTTAAAAGGCTGGAAAGTTCAGTTTATTCATTCTCTGAAACGTTGAAAAGACTGATTGAAAATATTGACAGGACAATAGATAACTTACAGAAAGGACAGCAGATTGAAGAAGAGCTTGATGTGGAAAATGAAGATGAAATATATATTGAAAGAAGTAAGTATGAAATAAAGGTAGAAGATTTGAGAATAAATGCCTATCTTGAAGAGTTGTATAACGATAGAGATATTGTAAAAAAAATATATGATGAAACATTGATTTTATTGAAAGAAGGTAGAGATAACAAGATTCATGAACTGGAAAAGATTGTGGAAAATAAGGTTGAAAATACACCATATAATGAAGGAAATAGAAAAATACTTATTTTTACAGCATTTGCGGACACAGCAAACTATATCTATTCTGAGTTGTTAAAAAAATTCGATGGTAAAGATATTAGCATTGCAAGTGTTACAGGTAAAGGCGTAAAAACTACAAACAAAAAAGTAAGAGAGGACTTTCACAGCATTCTGAGTGCATTTTCACCAAAGTCCAAAATGAAAATTGAAATCCCACAGGAAGAACAGATAGATATTATAGTGGGAACAGACTGTATTTCAGAAGGACAGAATTTACAGGACTGTGATACTGTAATAAACTTTGATATTCAGTGGAATCCTGTGTCGCTTATTCAGAGATTTGGAAGAGTGGACAGAATAGGAAGTAGAAATGACAAAATACAGATGATTAATTTCTTTCCGAATGCAGATCTGAATGAATATTTGGACTTGGAGAGAAGAGTAAAAGGGAAAATGACAACATTAAATATTGCTTCCACAGGGGATGAAGATATGCTTAATCCTGAAATGAATGATTTTAACTTTAGGAAAAGACAGCTGGAAAAATTGAAGGATGAAGTGATAGATATAGAAGATACAAATGAAAATATTTCATTGACAGACCTTAATATGAACGAATATCTGTATGAACTTTCAAATTATGTGAATAATCATAAGGAAATAAACAAAATACCTAAAGGAATTTATTCTGTAGCTGAAGGTGAACAGAAGGGAGTGTTGTTCTGCTTTAAACATAGTAAAAATGATGCTAAACCTAAAAATGACAGTTCCCTTTATCCCTATTACCTGATTTTTGTTGGAAATAATAAAGAGATTTTATTTAAAAACAGTCAGGCAAGGGAAGTTATAAAACTTTTCAGACAGCTATGCTATGAGAAAAATGAAGTTCAGGAAAAAGTTTTAAAGGAATTTTTTAAAGATACGAAAAATGCTACAGAAATGGGATTTTATTCAGAACTGCTTAATACTGCGGTAAATAGTATAAAAGGTGAAGAAGAAGAAAAGGCTATTCAGACAGTGTTTGATTTTTCAGGATTTAATAACAATTTTAAAAATGATATGATTGATGACTTCGAATTAATTTCTTTTCTGGTGGTGGGTTAGATGATAAATATGCCCGAAAGATATGAAGTAAATCAGGAAATAAAATTGAAAAATCTTATTCTGAAGGAATTTAAACCTGATGAAAAAAAGAAAATAAAGGAATATGTAAAATCTGTAATATTAAAGTACGTGATAAATGATGAAGAAATACCGAGTGTGGAAGATGAAAAATATAATTTTAAGGTAATTCAGTATTTTGACTTTGAAATAAGCGATATAAAAAAGGCAGGATTTCTTGCAAATTTATATCAGGAAGCAATTAAATCGCCGTGTGTATTAAGATTTTACGATAATTCAAAAGAAGTGTATTCCTTAGCTTTAAAAAGACTGAATCAAAATGATAGAGATGAAATAGTAGTTACAGATACAGTAATGACTGAAATATTTGACTTGTCAATGTCAAGTTCAGCAAAAAGGGAAGTGGAAGGAGTTTTAGACTATTCTAAAATCCTGAATCGAACTAACAAAGTTAATTTTTATTCGGAGATGTTTATAAGAAATTATATTTTAAAAAACCAAAAATATTATCAGAAATCAAGGAATATTTTAGAAAGTTTAATATGGTATGACAGAAACAAAACGATTAATATTTTTGAAAATTTTAAAAATCTTGTGATGTACAAAGAAAAAATGAAATCAACTATTAGAAATAGTGAGAAAGTAGAAATTAATAAAAAAATCAGAGAGATAATTTCTGAATTGGATAAATATTAGAATTTTGGAGGAAAAATGGAAAATAATAAAATAAAAAAAGAGATAAATGACATAGTAAATGATAATTTAAAAGCACTAGAACAATTATTTCCATCTGCTGTAAAGGATGGACAGCTGGATATAAAAGCATTAAAGGAAGAACTGGGAGATTTTGAAGAAGTAACAACTGAAAAATATGAGTTAAACTGGGCAGGGAAACAAAATGCCAAAAAAAGAGTACAGCAGGGGATAGGAAATAAAACATTGAAATTTGTGGAAAAAGATAGTAAAAATGCTGATACAACAGAAAATATCTATATTGAAGGAGATAATCTGGAAGTATTGAAACTGTTAAGACAGAATTATTACAACTCAATAAAAATGATATATATTGACCCGCCGTATAATACGGGAAATGATTTTGTCTATAATGATACTTTTAAAATGGACAAGGAAGAGAGCGACAAGGCAGAGGGAATAATATCAGAAAATAATGAAAAACTGCAGAAAAATCAGAAGTCAACTAACAGGTACCATGCAAACTGGTTAAATATGATGTATCCAAGATTGAAACTGGCTAGGGATTTACTGACTGATGAGGGAGTTATATTTATAAGTATTGATGATAATGAGCAGGCTAACCTAAAGAGATTGTGTGATGAGATTTTTGGGGAGGAGAATTTTGTCGGGGTAATTTCGAATATAACAGGAGCTAGTCAAAATGGTGAAGGAGTTCTTTTGCAGAAGAATATAGAGTATTGTTTGGTTTATTCAAAATTAATAGATAGAGTAAGCATTAATAAAGTAGATAAAGCGAATGAAGAATTGAGAAATTTATCAGATGCACCTACTTCATTGATAACAAGACCAGATATGGGATATACAATCTATTATAATACAGAGACAAATGATATTATTCCAGTTAAAGACTATAATAAAAATAAAATTCTTTCAAATATTCAAGAGGAAGTGTATCAGGATGTGAAAGAATTAATTGAAAATGGATACATACCAATTAGACCAGGAATTAAAAATAATCAGTTGCACAGATGGAGATGGGGATTTGAAACTTTTTCTGAAAGAAAAAATGAAATAATTGTAAAAAAAATAAATGATAAATTTAATGTATATTTTAAGCAATCAGGATATAATCCACCTAAAAATATACAAAAGTTTTCAGTTGGAACAAATGAATTAAAAAAATTATTTGATAATATTAAAATATTTGATTATCCCAAATCAGTAAATATGTTAAAATATTTAGTTTCTATTGGAATGAATAAGGGAGATTTAATGATTGATTTTTTCTCAGGTTCAGCAACAACAGCACATGCCGTTATGAAACTAAACAGTGAAGATAATGGAAATAGAAAATATATAATGGTTCAATTACCTGAAACAACTGATGAAAAATCAGAAGCATTTAAGGCTGGATATAAAAATATTGCAGAAATTGGAAAAGAGAGAATCAGACGTGCTGGAGAAAAGATAAAACAGGAAATAGAAGAATATAATTCAAATTTAAAACTTGGAGAAGAACCAAAAAAAGTTCCAGATATTGGATTTAAAGTATTTAAAGTGGATGATACAAATATAAAATGGTACGACTTGGAGAATTTCAATGAAGAAAGTCAATATTCTTTTGATGACCCTGATTCATTGGATTTTGTGCTTGGAAGCAATGATATTGATATTGTTTATGAAATAATGTTAAGACAGAATGATGTTCCGTTGTCAGAAAATCTGGAAGTGTTGACAGATATTGGAAATAGAACTTATCTGTATGCAAGTACATACTTGATTTGCCTTGAAACAGAAATAACAGAGGAAATGGTAGAAAAATTAGCTTCATTAGATCCGTTACCGATAAAATTTGTATTTAGGGATTCAGCATTTAAGGATAATATTTCATTGAAGGATGAGACTTTTAGGAAGTTGAGAAGTCTGATTGAGAGAAATTCAGGGGAGAGTAAGGTTAGTTATAGGGTTGAGTTTATTTAGGAGAGGAGAAGAGGTAAAAAAATAAAATAAAAATAGGAAGGAAATGAAAAAATGAAAATAGAAAAAGAGATATCAGAAAAAATAAGAAAAGAATTAGAAAATAAGATAGTTATAGGTTCAACCACAGCATTAAAAAATGAATTTAGAAAATACAATGAAATGTTAGATGTAAATTTAGGCTCTTGTTTTAAGATTCCAACACAAGAAAATAAAAATAAGTTTCCTTGTAATATTTTAATTGAAGATGAAATAGTAGGAAAATTAATATACGAAGAAATTAAAGATGGGAGACATAAAATCTTAAAAATAGAATTTTTAGATGAAGAGTCTGAATAGTAAATTTAGTTTATTTAATATAGGTAATTGTAAAAGTAAAAAATACATAATAATAAGGGATTAAAGATCTTTGTCAGAGAGTTGGAAAAAAGAAAATCAAATATTCAGATTCTATATTTATTGGAATTTTTAGACTTTTACAAACAGCTATAAAGTAAGGAGAAATCATGATAAAACAAATGAATAATTTTATTTTATCATTTTTATCAATATCTTGGATGATATTGATATATATTTTAGATAATACAGATAAAGAAGAATTATTTTATGGATTAATTCTCAAATATAAGTATTTTTTTGAAATAGTTGTAATTATTTTTATTATTTTACAAATTTGTTTGACATATATTGAGATAAAAATTATACAATTAGAAAAATTTCAGATATATTCAAAAGATAAATTATACGATGTAAAAGAAATAGAAAATTTGGATGGAGAATTTTTATCGGTATATTTAGGTTATTTTTTTGTAGCATTAGGTTTAGGAAGTTTAAAAATAGCAATAACAGTCTTTACATTAATTCTTATTTTTGTTAGTTTGACAAGAGTACAGTATTATAACCCAGTATTATTATTCTTTAAATATCACTTTTACAATGTACGAACTGAAAGAGGAACAAAAATATTTTTAATTTCAAGAAAAGAAATAAGAACTAATGAACTGATAAATTTTGAAAGATTACGAAGAATAAATAATTTTGTATATTTTGACGAGGAGAAAAGATGATAAATATAATAGGAAAATTGAATAAAAAGATAGAACGCTCATTAGATTACAGAACTATATTAACAAAGGTAAATAAAGAGATATATAATATAGAATTAAAAGAAATAGAAAGTATTAAATACGATTCTAACACAATATTATCTGACAATGAATGGTTCTTTATAGAAGAATTTACAAAACAAAATTATTGCTTAGAAATTTTAAAAAATAATTTTTCTACCGCAGGATACAATGATTTAGAAAAAAATTGTATAAAAGAGTTACACTATATTTTGATTGAAAATGAAAAAAATAACTGTGTATATATTCAAAAAATAACAAAATCTACAATAATAAAACAAAAAATGATTTCACTAGAAAGTAAAAAATATAAATTATTAGAAAGTGAGCCTTTACTAGTATTTAAAGATTATCCTGATGCTATATTAGATATAAAAGAAAATAAATTTTATTTTAGGAATTTAAGTATTCTAACAAGTATATTTAACGGTATAGATGAATTATTTAGAGAAGCAACGGATGAAGAAATGAATATTTTTTTAAAAAATGATTTTATTAAATTAGATAATGAAAAATATACTAAAAATGATATAAAGTCAAGTAATAGAAAAAGAATTTTACTTGTAAATGGAATTTTAAATAATTTAACAGAAAAAAAGAAGAAAAAGTTATTAAATTATACTTCTAAATATTGTAAAAAGTTACCATATGATAATGGCAAATTTAAAATTTCTGATGAGCAACAATTAAAAGAATTGTTGTACGGACTTCAAGAAAGATATTACACAACAGAGATAGGAGGAGAAAAAAGAATTGCAAATTCAATTATTTCAATAGAAAATTAGATTTTATAAATTTGTCTTAGAATTATGAGGTATTTGGGATGAAAAGGACAATGACAATTAAATAAAAAGAGACATAAAAACATTATTAAAGAAAGGAAATTTAAAAATAATTATGTTGAATTAATTTAATGATTTCTATACTTTTTACAGGTGGTTTGGATTTTGTACATAAGTACTTTAAATAAAAAAGACAATTTTAAATTATTATAACAGATGTATATATTGTGTAATTTTTGTAAAGATAATGATTAACAAAATCAAAATTATAAAATATCTCTACAACTAAGGAAGGTGATTAGCATGACACAAAAAATGATTGATTCTAATAATGATAAAAATACAGGAAAAGAAGTAGAAGAATTATTTTATTCTGAAAGTAATATAAAATATTTGGAAAAAGTTATTGCAGATATTGAATCAGGAAAAGCAAAATTAGTGGAACATGATTTGATAGAAGAATAAAGAAAATCCTTTTATTGCTTTAATCTTCAGATTATATGTTAGAATTATATGTTAGAAATCTAATTGACACTCTAAAACAGATATGGTATCATAAAAATGAAAATAAAGTTAAAAAAGGGGAGAGTGGTAAAAATGTTTAGTAACAGAGTTGAAGCTGAAAAAATTTTTGAAAAAATGGATTTTGAAAATATAAAGGATTTTGATGATATTGGTTTCTATGTATTACCTAGAGAAACAGAGGGCTATTACGATATTCGTAAAGCTAACGAATATATTAAAAAAAATCATATTGAGAATGGTTTAACTGAAAAAGAATTGGAAATGTTTAAAGTGAAATAAAAATGGGTGGGCTAAATTGAGGTATAAAAAATTAATAGAAATAGATATAGATTTATTAACTCAGTGTCTGATTAGAACAAAAGATAATAAAATTGTAAAAACTGAAGTAAAAGAAATTAATACACAGCATTATAATTTCAAAGATTGGGAGTTTAATTGGATTGAGGAAAGTAAAAAAGGAAATAAAATTTTAGGATTATTTGCTGAAAGTGATAAAAGATTACAGGGAATTGTAGAATATTATGAAAATAAAGAAAGAAAATTATTAGAAGTTGTGTTAGTTGAAATTGCCCCATTTAATAATCGTCATAATCCTAAAAATTTTTTAAAAAGTAAAGAGTATTTAGGAGTCGGAGGGCATTTGTTTGCTGAAATAGCAAGAATAAGTTTCGAAAAAGGCTATGATGGCTATGCTTCATTTTTAGCGAAAACTAACTTAATAGAACATTATAAAAAAATATTGGGAGCAAAACAATTATCATATATTGAAATGTATATAGATGATGAAGCAGCTATGAAGTTAGTAAAGAAATATTATGGTAAAAATTAAAACAGATAAAAGGGAGTGGTAACCATGGCTACAGAAAGTATATTACTTGATGCTTTGAGAATTCCTGCAAGATATGCAGATGAAGTACTGGAAGCAATGGAGAGTAAAAAGAAAATTAAGAAACTCGATGTTGATTTTGAAATTGTGGATGACCCGGAAGAAATAAGAAAAATGTTTGGATATTCTTCAAAGGATGAAGAATAACAGAATTATTTCAGAAAATAACTTAAAAACAATGATACTAAGATTAGATAATTTTTAAAAATAATGATTTTAATAGTCTCTTTTATCAAAAAAGATAATGGAGGCTTTTTTATTACAGAACAAAAGGAGAAAATGAAATGTCAAATAAAATAATATTTCAGTTTGATGATAATTTGGAATATCAGAAAAAGGCAGTAAAGTCTGTCGTGGAACTCTTCAGAGGACTTCCAAAAGAGGTAGGAAGTATTTATGCTGAAAAATTAATAAAAACAAGAATTACAGAAAAAGATCCTGTGAGAAATATAGATATTGTAAAGGGAAACAAACTTCTTCAAAATCTGAAAAAAGTACAGCTGGGAAATGGGTTATTTACAGATGAGATTTCGTATAGAAATCATGAGAGGGATTTTACTATTGAAATGGAAACAGGAACAGGAAAAACTTACGTATATTTACGTACAATACTGGAACTCTATAAAGAATACGGTTTCAAGAAATTTATGATAGTAGTTCCTTCCATAGCAATCCGTAAAGGAGTGGAAAAATCTATAAAACAGCTGACAGAACATTTTAAAAGACTGTACAATGTTGATTTGTCAAAATACAGTTTTATTTATGACAGTAATAATCTGGGAAAAATGAGCAGTAATTTTGTAGAAAGTAATGATTTAAGCATATGTGTTCTGAATATTCAGGCATTTAACAAGGATACAGCAAAAATACGTAAGGATGACGAATATGGTAGAGTTTTATGGAATGACATAAAATTTATAAGACCTATTGTACTGATTGATGAACCGCAGAAAATAGAAGGTACAGCAAAGAAAAAATCACAATCATTAAAAGCAATAGATGAACTGGAGCCATTATTTACATTGCGTTACTCAGCAACACATAAAAATCTTTACAATCAGGTGTATAAGCTGGATTCCTATGAAGCATACAAAAAAGATCTGGTAAAAAAAATACAGGTAAAAACTATAAATGGAGTGATTTCTAAAGATTATCCATATATCAGATATACTCATTTTACAAAGGATTTGAAGGCAAGGATTGAAATATTTTCTCAGATACAGGGAGAAAGCATCAGGTTTAAAAGTTTTGATGTGGAAAATGGAGTTTCACTGTATGAACTATCAGGTGGATTACCGCAGTATAAGGATATGTTTATTGCGGAACAGCCAAATAAAGCAAATCCATTAAAAGTTTCTTCCACTAATGAAGATATTGAGCTGGAACTGGGAGAAAGTAATAAAAAGCTTGAAAACAAGGAAATTATTCGCATTCAGATAAGATTAGCAATAAAAAATCATTTTGAAAAGCAGTTTGAAATTTTAGATGAAGGAAGAAAAATAAAAGGACTGACATTATTTTTCATAGATGAAGTTAAAAAAGTGCGTGACAATGATGCAGTGGACAGAAGAGGGGAATATCTGAAAATATTTGATGAAGAATACGGGATGGCTATAAAAAAATACAGGGAAAAAATTGAGAAATATAAAAATTATTTTCCAAATTATGAAAATGTAAATTTAGTAAGGGAAGGTTATTTTGCACTGGATAAAAAGAAAAATGAAGTTGAAGTAGATGACTGGAATTCTGATAAAGGTGAAAGTGCAGTAAAGGCAAAATCACAGGAAGAGATAGACAGAGGAATAGAGCTTATTCTGGAAAAAAAGGATGAGCTGATTTCATTTAATGAACCTCTTGCCTTTATTTTTTCACATTCCGCCCTCAGGGAAGGATGGGATAATCCAAATGTATTTACATTGTGTACATTGAAAAATGGAAGTAGCGATATAGCCAAAAAGCAGGAAATAGGTAGAGGACTTAGACTTCCTGTAGATGTGACAGGAAACAGATGTCTAGACAGAAATGTGAATGAACTTACTGTAATTGCAAATGACAGTTATGAAAATTTTTCAAGAATGTTACAGGAAGATTTCAATAGGAATCTAAATATAAATGAAGTTACATCAGACATTATTTTACTTACACTTGAGAAATCAGGGATTCCTAAATCAAAGGTTACTTCTGAACTGGCAGATAATTTAAAGCAGGAACTGGTAAATAATAAGATAATGGATAATAATAATATTCTTTTAAAAGATACTGAAAAAATAGCAGAAGCCATTAAGGAAATTAAATTTTCAGACGAAATATTGGAAGAACATTCTTCACAAATTATGGAAAATTTTGTAAAATATATGGTAGAAAAGGGGACAAAACGTATAGAAATAACAAATGGAGATAATGAGCCGATTATTAATAAACAGAGAAGTTTTATTTCTGAAAAGGAATTTAAAGATATTTTTGAAGAATTAGGAAAAAATCTCAGTAAAAAAGCCATCTATAAATGTAAAATTGATAGTGATAAGTATATTTTAAGCAGTATAGATAAAATAAATAAACATATCAGTGATTTTGATTTAAAGAAAATAGTTGAGCTGACAGACTCTAAAGGAGAGTATGACAATACCGGAAAGTTTAAGCTTGAAAAAATGATAAATGAAGATGTTGAATTGTCTGATATTGTTACTGAAAAGAAAAATGATTTTGAAATAGCTAATTACATTATGTATCATACA
This sequence comes from Leptotrichia sp. oral taxon 215 str. W9775, assembly GCF_000469505.1. NCBI lineage: Bacteria > Fusobacteriati > Fusobacteriota > Fusobacteriia > Fusobacteriales > Leptotrichiaceae > Leptotrichia > Leptotrichia sp. oral taxon 215. The sequence continues at coordinate 130,967 of NZ_KI272841.1, forward strand.
ATGTTACCGAGATTGGCAATACTTAAGATAATAAAAGGACTTGAAGAAAAAAATAGAAATGCCTTAAATATTCAGGATGTGCTGGAGGATGTTACTGAAATACTGCTGGAAGAATTAAAGAATATGAAAGCTGAGAGAGTTTTTGAATATGAAGTGATAGATGGATACGAAACAGAAAGAGAAAAGATATTTGAAGTGGATAAAATAAATGAAGAAGATCTGAATAATAAGAGAAGACTGTTTAAAGCTAAAAAAGACAGTACCAGCTTAAATGAATATTATAAGCTTGACAGTGATGGAGAAAAAGAATTTGCAGAAAAGCTTGAAAACAATGACAATGTGTTATTATTTACAAAGCTGAAAAAAGGTGGTTTTGTAATAGATACGCCTTATGGAAATTATTCACCTGACTGGGCTGTTGTCTATAGAAATTCTTTAGAAAATGAAAAAAATAATGTAGGAATTTATTTTATAGTTGAAACAAAGGTAGGCAAGGAAGAAAAGGACTTATCAGATGTTGAGAAAAGAAAAATAAAATGTGGTAAACTACACTTTGAAGCTGTTTCTAAAAATATAGGATTTGACTGGGTAAACAGTTATGATGATTTTAAAAGAAAATTTAAAGTAAAATAAGGAGTCCCAACATGAAATGGAGAAATGAAGAATTAAGTAATAACGGAAAAATCAGATTGGTCTTTATTTCAGTATCTGTAGTTATATTTATAGTCTTTTTTGTATTTGTATCGGTAATTTATCTTACTCCTATATATGAAAAATATAAAATTGAAAAAGCAATGAAAGAGAAAATTTTAGTAGAAAAAAAAAGAGATGAAAGGATTAAAGAGCAAGTAAAGGATTTAGATGAAAAGTTCAAAAATTTAAAAGTAATAGTAGAAAAAAATGATAATCCTGAAAATCCTGTTGAAATCAGGGCGGAAAAATATTATATTATAAATTCAAAAAAATTTACATTTGCTACAAATGTAATATACTCAGATAAATTTATCTACCTTAAAGCTTATGAAATGGTAAAATACAAAATTTCCAAAAATGAATGGCTATACTTTTTTAGGGGATTTGAAATAAGAAGTAAAAATGGGCTTTACTCAACAAAAAATTATGATCGTTATGGAATACATCTTATTAATGGTAGACTTTTCAGTAATCATTCCAGTCACTATAACGATGTTATGGTTTGTAATGAAAAAACCTTTGAATATAAAGAATACAGGAATTTTATAACAACTGATTATACAGATTTAGCATCTTCAAAAGAAATGACTTTAGAAGAAATTAAAGCTGCAGAAAAAATAATGGAAAACCTTCAAAAAAGTGAAGCGAATACTTATGACAGTTTGAGATCACAAATGAAAAAAGAGGAAGAAAAGAAAAAGGAAAGCGGCAAAAAAGATGATCCGGATGCATCAAATATTTATTATTATCAAAAAAATAATTATAGGGCTGTTTTTTCAAAAGAAGAACTGGAAAAATTAGGGGAAATCAAGGAATACGAATACAGGATAAGAAATTCAGGAAATAGTTATGGAAACTCCTATTCAAATGGGAAATCAGAATCCTACAGTAAAGAAGAATATGATGAAATGCTGAGAAATGAAGGTGAAATAACAGATGACTGGGAATGGGAGTCTGGAGAAGATAACGGAGAAATAAGTAAATGGGAAGAGTAGTTTTATAAATTTATTTTTTATGACATAATTAAAAAAAAATTATAAGGAGGAAGTATGGAAGAAAAAAGTTATTTTGATGGAGGTCTGCTTAGTTACATAGGTTGGATTATTTTAGGCTCTTTTATAACAACATGTACTGTTGGAATTTGTTTTCCTTGGGCTATATGCATGATTTATGGATGGAAAATAAATCATACAGTTATAGAAGGAAAAAGATTAAAATTTAATGGTACAGCTATGGGATTATTTGGAAACTGGATAAAATGGTTGTTACTGATAATAGTAACATTAGGAATTTATTCGTTCTGGGTACATATTAAATTGGAACAGTGGAAAGTGAAGAACACTACTTTTTTAAATTAAATTTATAAAAAACAGTAAAATTTAAAGGTGTTTTTTGAAAAAATTATAAATAAATTAAAAAAACTATTGACAAATTGAGAAGTAAATACTATAATATTCTTATATCAAAAGCCTTATTCGTTTAAGGATGGGATGTTTCGAGGAGATAAAAGAGCCTTATTCGTTTAAGGACTACAGTAAGCATATCAAAAGATATGCTTAATTTTTTGAGGGGGATAAAATGGTTATTTGTGAAATTTTAGGTGTTTATTTAGTGGATTTTAAAAGTAATGAAGGTGGGGAAATATCTGGAAAACAGAAAATTCTGACATAAATAATAAAAAAACATTGCAATTTTTTTTAAATAATTGTAAAATATAACACAGTAAATACAATTGAAAATAATAAAAGTTAGAAATAACAGGATGTTTGGGAGAATCCATCCATAAAAAAAACCTTTAATAAGATAACAGATTTACAAATGTATCGTTGTCAAAAAGGGGATGATACATTTTTTTTGTGAAAAATAAAATAAAATGGAGGAGAAGATGTTAGAATTTTTTAAGAATTTTCAATTTGGAACAAATGAAATGCTCTGGCTGGCGTATATGTTATTCAATTATACTGCAGTTTTATTTGCTTACAAATATTGGGGTAAAGTAGGATTACTTATATTTGTTCCTCTGTCAGTAGTACTGGCAAATATACAGGTATTAAAAATGATGAACTTATTTGGAGTTGAAACAACAATGGGAAATATAGCTTTTGGAGGAGTATTTCTTGTTTCGGATATTTTATCTGAAGTCGAAGGGAAAAAATATGCAAGAAAGCTAGTTACAATTGGATTTATTACAATGGTATTTACTACGATAGTTATGAACTGGGCATTAGCAATAAAGCCTGCATCTATTGATCAGTTTCAGGAACATTTGAAACCTATTTTTGGACTTGCTTTAAATGAACTGTCTGTTATAAGAGTAACAGCGGCAAGTATGACAGCATTTATAATATCGCAGCTATTTGATGTATGGGCCTATCAGGTTATAAGAAAATGGCGTCCAAGCTACAAGGATATCTGGATTAGAAACAATCTGAGTACAGTAGTTGGACAGATAATTGATAACTCCCTGTTTACAGTTCTTGCATTTGCAGGAGTATATAAAATCAGTGAATTATTTGTAATCGCCTTTTCAACATACTTCCTGGAATTATTTATTTCAGTAATGGATACGCCTTTTGTGTATATAGCGGCATTATGGAAAAAACAAGGTAAAGTAAGAGAACTGGAAGATCATATATAGAAATGGAATTTATAAAAAGTTTATCTTGAAAAAGTAAAAAGCACTAACTTTCCCATTTGGGCAGTCAGTGCTTTTTGTATTCATATTAAGTCTTATAGTTTAAACAGTAAATCAGTATAAGTAGGCAATGTCCAGATTTCATTGTCAACTATCTTTTCAAGATTATCACAAGGAACTCTTAAATTTTCAAGTCCTTCAACTAAAAATTCCTTAGCCATGTCTGTCTGCTTTTCAAGATTTTCCTCTTTTTTAACTTCTGCAATTCTTGCTTCAAGAAGCTTTGTTTCTTTACGTATATTGGAAATATCTGTCAGCACGCTTTTTAAAAGTTCTTTTTGTTCTTCTGTACCTTCAGGATAGAATTTTTCAACTTTTTCAATATTTTCAGCCAGAAGGTTTGCGTATTTCAGACCAAAAGGAAGTATATATTTATTAGCCATGTCAATTAGCGTTCTGGCTTCGATGCATAAATGTGTAATGTATCTTTCAGCATAGGCATTATATCTTGATGCAGACTCCTGTATTGTAAGCATTCCAGTTTCTTCAGTAACTTTAAGGATCTCCGGATCAAGATATTTTCTTAATGCAGTATTTGCAGATATTTCATTTGTAAGCCCTCTTCTTTTAGCTTCTTCCTGCCATTCTTCGCTGTATCCGTTACCATTGAAGATAATTCTTCCATGTTTTTTGTATGCATCTGTTATAATTTCTACAATAGTTTTATCTAAATTTTTCTTGTCACTTTTTTCCAGTTTGTCGGCATATTCACTTAAAACCTTTCCTACAATTGCGTTTATTGCAGTTGCAGTTGTGGAAGGAGTAGAGCTTGATCCAGGCATTCTGAATTCAAATTTATTTCCTGTAAAGGCAAACGGAGATGTTCTGTTTCTGTCTCCGGCATCAATTCTTAATGAAGGAATAACGTCCACATCAAGATCAAGTTTGGAACTTGCAGCTACAGGAAGATTTTTACCTAATGCAATATTTTCAAGAATTGTTGTCAGTTCATCACCTAAAAAGATTGAAATAATTGCAGGCGGAGCTTCGTGTCCTCCAAGACGGTGATCATTTGTTGCAGTTGCGGTTGTAGCTCTCAGCAAAGGATAATATCTGTCTATAGCTTCAATTACAGCTGATACAAACAGAAGGAATCTCTTATTTGTCTGTGGATCTTTCCCAGGACTGAAAAGGTTTCTTCCGTCATCAGTACTAAGTGACCAGTTATTATGTTTTCCTGAACCGTTTACACCTTCAAAAGGTTTTTCATGAAGCAGTGCAACCATGTTATGTCTAAGTGCTGTTTTTTCAATAGTTTCCATTATAATCTGGTTCTGATCTGAAGCTAGATTGGCTACTGAAAATAGTGGAGCTATTTCAAACTGGTTAGGAGCTACTTCATTATGTCTTGTTTTGGCAGGTACTCCCAACTTCCAAAGTTCCACATCGACATCACTCATAAAGTTTATTACTTTTTCCTTTATTTTTCCGTAATAGTGGTCGCTTAATTCCTGTCCCTTAGGAGCAGGTGCACCAAATAAAGTTCTTCCTGTCAGCAGAAGATCTTCCCTTTCTTCAAATAAATCCTTGTTTACAAGGAAATATTCCTGTTCCACTCCCAAAGTATTGAATACGTGGTGTGATTCGTTATTTCCTAGAGCCCTTAAAACTCTTAATGACTGTTTTCCTACATATTTCATTGTTCTAAGCAGTGGAACCTTTTTATCCAAGGCTTCACCTGTAAATGAAACAAAGGCTGTAGGTATATATAATGTAACTCCATTTTTATTTTCTCTTATGAATGGATATGAACTTGTATCCCAGACTGTGTATCCCCTTGCCTCAAAAGTGCTTCTCAAACCACCGTTTGGAAAAGAGGAGGCATCAGATTCCCCTTTTATAAGGCTGCTTCCTGAAAACTTATAAATAATTTCCTTATCCCCAGTAGGTTCCAGAAATGAATCGTGCTTTTCTGCAGTCAAGTCATTTAGAGGTTGAAACCAGTGACAATAATGCGTTGCCCCTCTTTTTGTCGCCCAGTCCTTCATTGCATTTGCAATAACTTCAGCAGATTCCTTCGATAATTCAGTTAATCCAAGCTGGGAAAGTCTGAATTCTTCGAATACTGATTTTGGAACTCTCTTTTTTAAGTTACTTTCGGTAAAAACATTTTCACCGAATACTTTCATAATATTTTCCATTTTTTAAGCTCCTCATTTCTTTAAATTTATTTTTATATAATATATTAAAGTCTTCAATATGTCAATATTATTTTAAAGAAAACCTTATCCTGTGAACTATATATGACATAGAAATATTGAAAATAGTAGAAATAAAATTAAAAAATATAGGATATATTTCTAAACTTTAATAAAATTTTATTGAGTCATCGAGTATATATCCTATATCTGTTATATCAGAGTATTTTTACTTAATTAATACCATCCTCTTAGTTTCATTGCATGGGCAATTTTCTTAATACTTGTCATATAAGAAGCTGTTCTTACATCAACATTATATTCTTTTGCCAGATTCCAGATGTCATTAAATGAATTTTTCAGTACATTTGTTTCTTTTTCCTGAACTTCTTCAAAGCTCCAGTAGTATCCTTGAAGATTCTGTACCCATTCAAAGTATGAAACTACAACTCCACCTGCATTTGCAAGTATATCAGGAATAATAGTTACACCTTTCTTATTTAAAATTTCATCAGCTTCAGGCGTAGTAGGTCCGTTTGCACCTTCAACTATTACTTTAGCCTTAATTCTGTTTGCATTTTCAGAAGTAATCTGATTTTCAAGTGCACAAGGAGCTAAAACATCAACTTCCAGTTCAAGAAGTTCCTGGTTAGTTATTTTCTTACCGTATACACCGTCAGCAATGGCACCGTTAGATCCAACTTCCTTGATTATTTTTTCCATATCCAGTCCATTTTCATTGTATACTGCAGTATCAACATTTGAAATTGCTACAACTTTTGCCCCTGCCTTATGAGCGTAGTAAGCAGTATAGTAACCAACATTTCCAAATCCCTGCACAGCATAAGTTGCCCCTTTTATATCCTGTCCAAGTTTTTCAAGAGCAAGTTTTGCTGCAAGATTTACCCCATATCCTGTAGCTTCAGTTCTTGCAAGTGATCCTCCAAATCCAAGAGGTTTTCCTGTAAATGTACCAGGAGCTGATTTTTTAACTACACCTTCGTAAGCATCTACCATCCATGACATTATTTGTCCGTTAGTGTTTACATCCGGAGCAGGTATATCAATTTTTTCACCAATTAATGGAGCAATAGCTTCTGCATAAGCTCTGGAAATTCTTTCAAGTTCAGCAGCTGAATAGTCTTTAGGATCCAAGGTAATTCCCCCTTTACCTCCACCATAAGGTATTCCCGCAACAGAACATTTGAAAGTCATCCATGTAGACAATGCTTTAACTTCATCTCTTGTTACACCTGGATGGAATCTTATTCCTCCTTTAAAAGGTCCTACTGCATTGTTATGCTGAGAACGGTAACCGGTAAATGTTTTAACAGTACCGTCATCCATTTTAACCGGGAATGAAACTTCCAGCACCCTCATAGGATTTTTTAAAATTTCATATACAGCCGGGTCTGCATTTAATTTATCACACGCTGCTTTTACCTGCTTTTGAGCAATCTCAAAAGGATTCAGTGTTTCTTTAGACATAATATTTCTCCTCTCTAAATTTTCAATTTTTTTCTCAGTCTGACTGAGAACTTCCCACACATATTTTATACACCAATTTATTATTAAAAATCAACATTTTTTTTAAAAGTATAGAAAGAAAATAAGTTTGAATATATATTGTTAATGTTTGACTTGCAAGAGATAAATGTAACAAATAAATAAATTCTCGGTTTAAAAAAGCAAAAAAATTTGCTATAATATAAAAGATAAATTATAGACATAAGGAGAAGAATAATGAAAAGGATAAAGAATTTATTAGTAACGTTGATGTTTTTTTTATCACTTGCAGTATACGGTAAAAATATTAATGCAGGAAATTACAGAATAAATGACGGGAAAATAGAATTACTTAATTATGATAGAGGGTTAAGTGACAGCGTAAATGTAAAGAGGGAAAATGGAGCTGAAGTGATTACAGGCTCGGAAGATTTAAGAATAACTGACGGAGGCGGAAGAATACTTGTAACTAAAGTAAGCAAAGGCCTTATAGACGGTAAATATGAAGAATATTATGCAAATGGAAATACATTCATGTCAGGAAGATATGAAGATGGTAAAAAAGAAGGGGAATGGAAAACTTATACTGAAGAAGGGTATCTATGGAAAAAACATACATATAAAAATGGTCAGTTAAATGGTAAATTTGTAAATTACTATACAAAAACCGGAGTGGAAGAAACAGTTGGAAATTACGCAAATGGCAGAAAATCAGGAAACTGGAACAGCTACTACTCTTCAGGAAGAAAAAAACTGTCAGGTAACTATTCAGACGGATATAGACAGGGAACATTTACTGAATGGTATGAAAATGGTCAGAAAAAATCAGTTATAAACTATAGCTATGACATAGTTGACGGGAAAATGACAGTATATTATGATACTGGGGCTGTTTTTTACGAAGGAAACATGAATGATAAAGATGGAAGTGTAAAGGGATACGACCAGAATGGAACTTTAAGATTTGAAGGAAAACTGGAAAAAGGGAAAAAAGTAGGAAACTGGAAATATTATGATGAAATGGGAAATTTAATAAGATAAAGTCAGGTAATTGATGGAAGTTTGTTTTAGCTAACTGGAATTTTCTAGAAAGGAGGCAAAAATGTCCTATTCGGTAGACTTGAAAAGGGAAATTTTCGGGAAATCAGTTACAGACAGGGAGGAGATTCTTGCCGAACTTTTTGGAATTTTTATTGCCAGGGATGTAATAACTGAACAGGGAATACACTTCAGTACAGAAAACATATCACTGGCAAAAAGAGTTTATTCGGGACTGAAATCTGTGACAGAACTTGATATTCAGCTGAAATATGTGATGAGTAAAAGGCTTGGTGTACATAAGGTTTATGAAATACATCTCATGGCAACAGAAGAAAAGGAATATAGGGAGCTTATAAAAAAACTGTTTTCATATAAGAGTTTTTTCACAGAAAAAACGGAAAAGGAGCTCGCTGGAATAATAAGAGGTTTTTTTCTCTGCTGTGGATATGTAAAATCACCTGAAAAAGGTTATGCATTGGATTTCTTTATAGACACCGAAGATGCGGCAACATATCTTTATTACCTTTTTAAGAATATGGGAAAGAGAGTCTTCCAGACTGAGAAAAAGAATAAAAGTCTTGTGTATCTTAGAAATTCTGAGGATATACTGGATATTATATTTTTAATCGGTGGATTAACTTCCTTTTTCGAATTTGAAGAAGTAACTATAAATAAGGAAATAAGAAATAAAATTAATAGAAATATGAACTGGGAAATTGCAAATGAGACAAAGAAACTCTCTGCTGCAGAAAAACAGATTAGAATAATAAATAAAATAGATGAAGAAATTGGACTGGAAGAACTGTCGGATGTATTAAGGGAAACCGCAGTTAGTCGTCTTGAAAATGAAGAAATGTCGTTGCAGGAACTTGCAGATTTAATGTCAATTTCAAAATCGGGAATAAAAAATAGATTCAGGAGACTTGAAGAAATCTATAAAAATTTAACTGAAAACAGAGGTGAGAATTAGATGCAGATATTGTTGAAAATACTATCACTTATTTATGGCTCGGTAATTTTTATACGAAATAAGCTGTATGACCTGAATATATTAAAATCAAAAAAAGCTGAAGGTGTGGAAGTAATCTGCATAGGAAACGTTGTCGCAGGTGGTACAGGGAAAACTCCTGCTGTTCAGTATTTTGTAAAAAAATATTTGAATGAAGGTAAAAAGGTAGGGATTTTGAGTAGAGGATATAAGGGTAAAAGAAAAGAGGATTTGCTGTTAGTGAGAAATGATAAGGAAATACTGGCAACCTCTGCCGAGTCTGGAGATGAAGCATATCTTCATGCCCTGAATCTTAAAGTACCTGTTGCAGTGTCAAAGGACAGATACAAGGGAGCAGTATATTTGCGTGATATCTGTAAAGTTGATATTATAATTATGGATGACGGATTTCAGCATAGAAAACTGAAAAAGGACAGGAATATTATACTTATAGATGCAACAAATCCTTTTGGTGGAAATGATTATCTTCCAAAGGGGAGATTGCGGGAATCACTTGAATCCTTAAAAAGGGCAGATGAACTTATAATAACTAAAAGCAATTATATAAATAATGAATCACTTGAAAAAATAAAACAGAAATTATTAAAATATGGAAAAAAAATATCTGTTGCAACTTTTTCTGAAGAAAATTTTTACAATATGAATGGGGAAGAAAAGGAGCTTAGTATAGTAAAAGATAAAAAAATACTCATTTTTTCCTCAATTGCAAATCCTAAAATATTTTATGAAACTGTAAAAAGGCTGGAACCTTCTGAGATAGAAGAAATTAAATTTGAAGATCATCATCTCTATAAACCGGAAGAAATAAACAATATTTCAGAAAAGGGAAAAGATTACGATTATATTGTAACTACAGAAAAAGATATAGTAAAAATTAATGAAAAGATAGATAAGCTTCTTGTTTTAAAAATGGGATTCAAAATAGTGTAATTAATATTTTAAACAATAAATAGAATATTTAAAAAATAGAAAAGGAGGCATCATTTATTTGGAAGAGGGAATAAAAAATAAAATAGAAACAATGGAAATATTTAAAGAAACAGCTGATTTTTTTCAATTTATTTTAAAATATAAAAACTGTTTTTCGAAAAAGAAATACTTTACAGTTGATAAAAATTTTAAAATAATAAGAAAAGAGCCTTCTTTTATATTGGAACTGGCAAATATTTATTATAGCGGAACTGAAAATAAGGACGAAGAAATTGAAAAGATTTTAGAAGAGGAATTTTCAGAAACTTATAAGGAAAAAGAAAAACGTATAGACAGAATGTCGAAAATAGAATTTTCAAAATTAAAGGACAGTTACAGAAGAGCTTTAATTAATGCAAGTGCAGAACATTCGGTAAAACTTGGAAATGAGCTTATGTACAGGGATAAAAAAGTATTTTTGGAAATAATGTATAATTTTGCTCTTGTGTCGTGTGACTGTAATAAACTTATAAAAACTTATTTTGCTGAAAAAATGCTTAATGAAACTGATAAAAATGAAGAAGGAAGTTTTTCAGCAAACAGAATATTTAGGGATGAAATCATAAAAAATATAATTAATTATTTTATCAAATCAGACAGGGAATTTTTAGATTATGAAAATGAATCGGATATGAAATATTTTATGGAAAACAAGGCTGATTTGCTTTATAAAAAAATATATACTGAAAAATATGATGAAATCGTAAAAAAATATGATATAAAAAATGTCAGAAAAATAAATTTTGAAATTAATGAAGAGAAAGAATATGCAGAGCTGTCAGAAAGTAAGAAAAAACTTTATGATTATTTTACAAAAACAACTAAATAGAAAAGGAAAAGGAGAACATTATGCTTGAAACAAGATATATAAGAGAAAATACCGATAAGGTAAGGGAATATTTGAAAAATAGAAAGAGTGACTTTAATCTGGATGCTTTTTTAAAGCTGGATGAAGATAGAAGGGAAGTTCTTCAGGAAGTGGAAATGCTGAAGAAGGAAAGAAATGAATCAAGTTCACTTATAGGAAAATATAAAAAAGAAGGAAAAGATGCAACAGAATTACTGGAAAAAATGCAGGGTGTAAGTGCTAAAATAAAGGAACTGGATCAGAAACTTGCAGAAATTGATGAGAAACAGCTTGCATTAGCTTACACTATACCTAACAGACTTCATGAAAGCACTCCAATAGGGGAAGATGAGGATGACAACGTTGAAGTGAGAAAATGGGGAGAACCTACAAAATTTGATTTTGTTCCTAAACCTCATGATGAACTTGGAACAGCTCTTGGTATTCTTGATTTTGAAAGAGGTTCAAAATTAAGCGGATCAAGATTTACAGTATATAAGAAAGCAGGAGCAAGACTTGAAAGAGCTCTTATTAACTTTATGCTGGATACACACACATCAGAACATGGATATGAAGAAATAATGACACCTCAGCTTGCCAAGAGGGAAATAATGATGGGAACAGGGCAGTTACCTAAATTTGCTGATGATATGTATAAAATAGAAGGAGAAGACCTGTTCTTAATACCGACTGCAGAAGTAACACTTACAAACCTTCATAATGGAGAAATTCTGGATGAAGAAGAAATTCCTAGATATTACTGTGGATTTACTGCATGTTTCAGACAGGAAGCAGGTTCAGGAGGAAGAGACCTTAAAGGACTTGTAAGACAGCATCAGTTCAACAAAGTAGAAATGGTGAAAATTGCTCATCCGGATAATTCTTACGAAGAACTTGAAAAAATGGTAAATAATGCCGAAGCAATATTACAGAAATTAAAACTTCCTTACAGGGTAATTTCACTTTGCAGCGGAGATATAGGATTCAGTGCGGCAAAAACATACGATCTTGAAGTATGGGTTCCTAGTCAGAATAAATACAGGGAAATTTCTTCTTGTTCAAATACTGAGGATTTCCAGGCAAGACGTGCAATGATAAAATACAGAGTAAAAGAAACTGGAAAAAGTAGATTTGTGCATACGTTAAATGGTTCTGGACTGGCAGTAGGAAGAACTTTACTTGCTATAATGGAAAATTATCAGCAGGAAGACGGAAGTATAAAAGTACCTGACGTACTAGTACCTTATATGGGTGGAATGACAGTTATAAAATAAAAAAATTTACGAACCAAAAGAAACATAAAATCCTTAATTTTGAAGAGGAGTTAGGATGAAGAAATTTTTAAAAATTTTAGTTTTTCTTATAATTCTCGGAGCTGCAGTAGTTTATCTTGAACGTTCAGGATATGTATATCACAATGATATTATTGCCAAGGTATTGCATTATAATGTTGAAGGGCTGGATGTTTCACATCATCAGATAAGAATAAACTGGAAAAGGGTAGACAGAAAGTATAAATTTATTATTATGAAGGCTACCGAAGGAAAAGATTTCCTTGACAGTGATTTTCTTTATAACTGGAATAATGCAAGATTGAATGGATTTACAGTAGGAGCCTATCATTTTTTTTCAATGTTAAGCAGTGGAGAGGCACAGGCAGATTACTATATAAGCATGGTACCTGATTCAGATAAGGTTCTTCCGCCGGTAATCGATCTGGAAATACCTACTAAGTATCCAAAAAATGTGGTTATAAAAGAATTGAAGGATATGATAGAAAAATTGGAAAGACATTATAAAAAAAGAGTCATAATATATGTAACCTATCACACATATAATGCCTATATAAAGGGAGAATTTCCGGATAATAGGCTGTGGATAAGAGACATAAAATATATTCCTAAACTTGCTGAAGATGACAGATGGATTATATGGCAAGTTTCAAACAGAGGAAGAGTGACAGGAATTCCAGGGTTCACTGATAAAAATGTTTTGAGAAGTGGCACAGTTGAAGAACTTATTGAAAATAGCAGAATAAAGATTGAAATGCAGGAAAAAAATTAGGGAAATAAAAATCTTATAATGTTTTAAACAAAAAAATTAAATAATATTGCAATTTTGAGTAAAATTTGCTAATATGTATTAAGGAAATGAAATAGTTTAGCAAAATTTATTATTAATATTAGGAGGCTAAAATGAAATATCATTTTAAAGATTTAGGATTAAGCAACACAAAAGAAATGTTTGCAAAAGCGAACAAGGAAGGATACTCAGTACCGGCTTTTAACTTTAACAACATGGAACAATTACAGGCTATTATAGAAGCATGTGTTGAAATGGGGTCGCCGGTAATACTTCAAGTATCTACAGGGGCAAGAGATTACATTGGAAAAGAAATGTTACCTTGGTTAGCTAAAGCTGCAACTGCATATGTTGAAGCTTCAGGATCAGATATACCGGTAGCGTTACACTTAGATCATGGTCCAAACTTTGCAACAGCTAAAGATTGCATAGAATATGGATTCTCTTCAGTAATGTATGATGGATCTCACCATCCATATGATGAAAACGTTGCAGAAGCAAAAGAAGTTGCAGAATTTGCACACCAGCACGACGTAACAGTTGAAGCTGAATTAGGAGTTTTAGCTGGAATCGAAGATGACGTTGTAGCAGCTGAACACGTTTACACTCAACCTGATGAAGTTGAAGATTTCGTATCTAAAACAGGAGTAGATTCATTAGCAATTGCTATAGGAACTTCTCACGGAGCACATAAATTTAAACCAGGAGACGATCCTAAATTAAGATTGGATATTCTTGCTGAAATTGAAAAAAGAATACCTGGATTCCCTATAGTATTACACGGATCTTCAGGAGTACCTCAACAATTCGTAAAAATGATAACTCAATATGGTGGACAAATTGCAGATGCAATCGGTATACCTGATGAAGAATTAAGAAAAGCTTCTAAATCAGCAGTTGCTAAAATAAACGTTGATACTGACGGAAGATTAGCTTTCACAGCTGGAATAAGAGAAGTATTTGCAAATAAACCAGGAGAATTCGATCCTAGAAAATATTTAGGGCCTGCAAAAAATTACATGAAAAACTACTACAAGGAAAAAATTCAAAATGTATTTGGATCTGAAGGTGCTTACAAAAAAGGTGCTGAAAGAAAATAATCGATTTGATGATTGACCTTTAAAATAAAAATTAAGTTCTAAGTCGGTTGTTATGACCGACTTAGAATGATGAATAACTAAAGTAAATTGTTACATGACAGATGAAAATTTTTTTTTTCATCTTTTTTATTTAAAATGATATCATAGCAGTAAAATCCTTATATTAAAAGATATACAGATAAAAAGCAGTTCGTGATAAATAATAAATTTAAAATATATTCAGGAGGAAAAATGAGAACGAAAATTGACGGGACAAAATATATTTTTGTCACAGGAGGTGTAGTTTCTTCGTTAGGAAAAGGAATAGTGGCATCTTCATTAGGAAGACTTTTAAAAGAAAGAGGATACAAGGTAACTATACAGAAATTTGATCCATACATAAATGTCGATCCTGGAACAATGAGCCCTTACCAGCATGGAGAAGTATTTGTAACTGAAGATGGTGCTGAAACAGATTTGGATTTAGGCCATTATGAAAGATTTATAAATGAAGATCTTACTAGATATAATAACCTTACTACTGGAAAAATTATGTCAAAAATAATTTCTAAAGAAAGAAAAGGTGAATTTTTAGGTGGAACAGTTCAGACTGTACCTCACGTAACAGATGAAATTAAGTATAATATTATGAAAGCTGCGGAAGAAAGCCAGTCTGACATAGTTATCACAGAAATAGGAGGAACAATAGGGGATATAGAAAGCGATCCTTTTATAGAAGCAATAAGACAGCTTAAAAGGGAAGTAGGAAGAGAAAATATAGCCTATATTCACGTAACTTTATTACCTTATCTGAAAGCTGCAGGAGAATTAAAGACAAAACCTACACAGCACAGTGTTAAAATGCTTCAGGGACTTGGAATTTCTCCAGATGTGATTATAGTAAGAAGTGAGCATCCTGTAGATCAGAATATTAAAAAGAAAATATCGATATTCTGTGATATAGATGAAGAAGCTGTAATAGAATCCCTTGATGCAGAAACTCTGTATGAAATACCTTTAACAATGGAAAGACTTGGACTTGCAGATGTAATTTGTAAACATTTTAAAATAGAAAATAAAAAACCTGCTCTTATTGAATGGAATAAAATGGTGGAAAAATTTAAACACCCTAAAAAGCTTATAAAAGTAGCAGTAGTAGGAAAATATGTAGAATTGAAGGACGCTTATATAAGTATAACAGAATCAATTGAACATGCCGGATTTAATCTTGATACAAAGGTTGAAATTGATTATCTGAAGGCTGGAGAATTTGAAATAGAAAAACTTGCAAATTATGATGGAATACTTGTTCCAGGTGGATTTGGAGACAGAGGAATAGAAGGGAAAATAGATGCAATAGAGTTTGCAAGAAAAAATAAAATCCCATTCTTTGGAATATGTCTTGGAATGCAGATGGCATGTGTAGAATTTGCAAGAAACGTCCTTGGATATGAAGGGGCAACTTCAACTGAATTTGATAGCGATACAAAATATCCAATAATCAGTCTTATGGAGGAACAGGAAGGGCTTGAATATTTAGGTGGAACAATGAGACTTGGATCTTATCCATGTATTTTAAAAGATGACAGCCATGCGGCAAGAGTTTATGGTAAAACATCTATAAATGAAAGACATAGACATAGATACGAGTTTAACAATAAATATAAGGAAGAATTTGAAAAAGCCGGAATGGATATAGTGGGACTTTCGCCTGATGGAAATTATGTGGAAGTTGTTGAAATAAAAGATCATCCTTATTTCATAGCTTGTCAATATCACCCTGAATTTAAAAGTAGACCAATAAAACCGCATCCATTATTTACAGGATGGGTAAAAGCGGCATTGAAAAAAAGAAAAGAGAAATAGAAGTTAAATTGTAAACAATAAGTATAAAAAAACTGTCCCAGGAAAAGTGAAAAACTATTTTTATGAGTTATTCATATTTTCTCCGGAGACAGTTTTTTATATTGATATTATTAAAATAGAGATAGCTAAAACAAGTGTTTTAAACTATCTCCTTCCATCCGATAAATATTAAATTGTGTAAATTAGTCTCTAATAGTTGCTAATAATTCTCCTAAAACTTCAACTGCTTGCTCAGCGTCAGCCCCTTCTGCGTGAACAGTTATTTCAGAACCATTTTTGATTCCAATTGATAATAATTTTAACAATGATTTACCGTTTACTTTTTTTCCTTCATTTTCAACGAAAACATCACTTTCGAATTCTTTTGCCTTAGCTACAAACACACCACCTGGTCTTGTATGTAATCCTGTAGGGTTTGTCATAACAACTGTCTTACTTGCCATTTATATATCCTCCTAAAAATATTTATGTAACTTAATTTTACAATAGTTTTGGGTATTTGTCAATAAAATATTAAATAGTATCCCTTAAAAATCATAACATTTGTTATTTGAAATTCATATTTTAAACTGTAATTGTTAAAGCCTTGAAATTAGTGTATGTTACATTTCCAGGTTTTGAATTTTTAATTTTTTTAACGAATTTTTTTTCACAGTAATCTACTGTGACTTTATCACCTTTATTAGCTTTTGAAAATTCTCCTGCAAGTTTAGCCGCATAGAGAAGAGTATCTTCGTCAACTTCCTTCTGTTCCCTTATGATAAGGACATGACTTCCTGGAATATCCTTTACATGCAGCCATATATCTCTTGAAGTACCTCTATTGAAGGTTATTTCTTCATTTTCCTTATTATTTCTTCCAACAAATATTTTGAAGCCGTTATACTCAAAAGAAAGTAGCTCCCTCTTTTTTGCCTTATTAAGTTTAATTTTCTTTTTACCACTGAATTTCAGCTCATTTTCTATTTCTTCAATACCGACAAAGTCAGTTTCCTTTTCAATAAAAAGTTTTACCTCTTCAAAATATTTTATTTCATTTTTTATATTCAGAAGTCTTGCATTAAGGGCAGTTTCAGTTCTTTTTCCTTTATTATATCTATTATAGTAAAAATTCAGATTGTCATTTGGAGATAGTAACGGATCAAGGGAAATAGTGATATCACAGTTATTGTAAAAATCAAAAACTGTTATTTTATCCATACCGTGCTTAAGTAAATGCATATTTGCAGCTAATATATCTCCTGTATTTTTGTAATTTTCATAATTTCCGTTCTTTTTTAAATCAATATCTATATTTTTAAGTATTTTTTCAAATTTCTTTATTTGAGTATCCACATATTTTACAAGTTCTTTTTTCTTTTCGTTAATTACATTAGATGTAATTGTTGTTCTGAAATATTCGTTTAATCCTTCGTTTAATGTTGAAAATTCCTTTGTTTCAGTAACTTTATCCTCATATTCGGAAAAATAATTGTAGGTAAGTATTTTTTGTAATTTTCCCCTAATTTCAGCTTCATGAAGAAGTGAAACATAATTTGTAATATATTTTTTATAAATTTCATAACTGTTATAACATTGTGTGGCAAAAACTTTTCCTATTCCTTCAACTTTCCGGATAAAATCCTGTGGAGATTCAAATGGGAAATTATCTTCATCCAAATATAAAGGAGAGATTTTTTTCTCCTCAAATGGAAGAGTGTATCTTGCCCCAGTCATTATAACTCTATTTCCTTCATCTATGGAAGAAAAATAGAGGGCTGAAATAATTTTTTCATCATCTGAGGATGTCAGAAATATGTTACTTGCCTTTCCCATTAGCTCCATAGTAAGAGTAAACTT
The DNA here is from genome assembly GCF_000469505.1 of Leptotrichia sp. oral taxon 215 str. W9775. NCBI lineage: Bacteria > Fusobacteriati > Fusobacteriota > Fusobacteriia > Fusobacteriales > Leptotrichiaceae > Leptotrichia > Leptotrichia sp. oral taxon 215. The sequence continues at coordinate 148,731 of NZ_KI272841.1, forward strand.
TTCAACATCTCCAAACTGATTAAGCTTTTCAAAATCAAAATATACAATCCTGTCAAAACCTTCCTGTCTAATATTTATAAGAATAGAATTAAGAAGATGCTTTTTCAGGGAAAGAAGAAATTTTGACTGAAAATCTGTATTCAAATCCTTTTCTTCCTTTAAATAAAAAATTGTGGAGTTATCCTTAACCTGAAAAAGAAGATTATTCTTACCAAAGAAAAAAGAAAGTGAGGAACGGTCATACTGATAAATTTTAGTTAGTCTGTAATTTACTATTTTTTCCTTTATCTCCTTAATTAAAAAAGATAATCCTATTCCATCAATATATATCATATCTTATAATTCCTTTCAAATAATAAATAAAAATGGATAAAATCTTACATAGATTATATAAAATATTATCCATTTAAAGCATGTATTTAATTATACATAATTTCTTGTAACCATTATATCAGAAGCATCATCAATACTGATAACTTTTTCATCTCCGTCAACAAGCAGCATAATAATGTGTTTGTTAATATCAAGTATTTTGATAAGGGATTTTATAACAATTCCTTTTTCATTCAAATATTTTCTTATTGCGGGGCTCCCTTTAAAAGATGACACCTGAACAATATCTCCCTTTTCAAAGCTCAGTATGGATTCTGGCTGAATATCTTTTTTTACTTTATTAAGGTTATTTACAATTATCTTGAAAACTTCAACAAAAGTATTGAGTTTTTCTTTAGGAATTTCTGAAGTGACTTTTTCAAGAATGTTTGAATGAAAGTTTCCATGATATTTGTAAGCCAGAAGTCCTTTTTTAGATAACTGTACAAAAACTTTTCTTCTGTCACTTTCAGAACGGTTACGTTCTATAAAATATTTATCTGTCAGTTTATTTACTGCAACAGATGCTGTTCCCATTGTAATTCCAAGCTTATCAGCGAGCTCATTCATTGTAAGAGATTCTTCCCCAATTGCTTCAATTACGTGTAATTCAGTAGTAGTAAGACATTTTATAACCTGATTCAAGTTAATTTCCTCAATTTTATAATATGTCTTATAAAATTCATCTAGCAATGCTTCGATTTCTAAATACATTATGTACCTTCCTTTTCCTTCATTTTTAATATCGATTATTTTAAAGATTCTATTTTTTCCTTATAGTTTCCACTAAACACATAAGAACCGGCAACAAGGATATTTGCCCCTGCTTCCTTTACTTTTTTTGCAGTTTCGGCATTTATTCCACCGTCTACTTGAATATCTATCTCCTTATTAATATTACGTAATTCTTTAATTTTTTCTGTCATATCTTCTATAAATTTTTGTCCTCCAAATCCAGGATTAACTGTCATAATAAGTACCATATCAATATTTTTCAGATCGTACTTTATCATTTCCAGAGGAGTAGACGGATTTAGGGCAATTCCTACTTTTTTTCCATAGGATTTAATTAACTGCACTGTTCTGTTAAGATGTTTTGTGGCTTCAGCGTGAACAGTGATAATATCTGCACCTGCATCAACCATATCTTTTATGTACATATCAGGATTTTCAACCATAAGATGCACATCAAAAACAAGACTGCTATGTTTTCTTATTGCTGAAATAACAGGAGCTCCAAAACTTATATTAGGAACATAGTTACCATCCATAACATCAAGATGCAAATATTCAGCACCATGTTTTTCCACTTCTGATATTTCTTCCCTTAAATTACTGAAGTCTGCAGCAAGCAATGAAGGAGCTATAATAATTTTCCTTTCCATAAAAACCACCTTTACTAAATAAATTTTATTTAATCTTCAATATCTAATTTTTAAAAATATTTTCCAGAGAGTTTAAGTAAAACTCATATCTCATTTTAGGAATATCGCCATTTTCAACAGCTTCCTTAATACCACAGTGAGGCTCATTATTGTGGAGACAGTCCCTGAATTTACAATTCTGGATATGATTAAGAAACTCAGGAAAGAGTGTTTCCAGTTCTTTTTTGTTATCCAGTTTTGGAAAATCAAGTGATGTAAATCCTGGAGTATCAATGATGTATGTAGATGCATTTATTTTGAAAAAACGGCTTTCTGTCGTAGTGTGACGTCCTCTTGAAGTCTTTTCGCTGACTTCATTTGTAGTAAGAATTTCTTCTCCAATGAGGGAGTTAATCAGTGTTGATTTACCTACTCCACTTGGACCCGAAACCGTAACAGATTTTCCTTCTATGTATTCCTTTAATTCTGTCAGACCAATATTTTTTTCAGTAGAAATAGGAAAAACTGGAAATTCTTCCCCAAAATTTCCCTTTATTTTGTTTAAAAATTCATCTAAAGTATTTTTTTCAACTAAATCAATTTTTGAAATAATTAATATAGCCGGAATATTTTGCCAAGAAGCATTTAATAACATTTTCTGAAATACATTAAAATTAAATTCTGGAGAAACTATGGAAAATAGAATACCTATAAAATCAATGTTGGCAAGTAATGGACGATATAGGAAATTTTTTCTTTCATCAATTCCTGTAATGACTTTTTCCTTTTCATCAAATTCAACAATATCACCTATGATACAGTTCATTTTGTTATTTTTTACTTTTAGAGTTCCTTTAAGCTTGCATTCATAAGTATCTTCTTCCTTCAAATGATAGTATCTTTCATCTGAAACATAGTAAAATCCTTTAATTTTTCTAATAACTTTTCCTTTAATATAAATTCCTCCCAATTATATTTTACTAACCACCCACATTTTAATCATTGCCAGGACGATCAACTTCACGTTTTTTAGGTTTTGTAAATATTTTATTGTCATTTGAATCATCCGAATTATTATTGCTGTTGTTCTGATTATTTTGATTATTCTGGTTAGAATTCTTTTTCTGGTTGTCTTTATCTTCATTGTTACGTTTATCAATTTTTTCCAGAGTATTGTTAATTATATTATCAATCTGCTTATCATCAATCTGGTTGTTAGTCTGATTTATAATTTCCTCTACTGAAGGTTTATCAGATTTTACTGGAGTACCAATGTTTATAACAACAGAAATTTTTTGGCCTTTTGTAACTTTCTGTCCTGGTGCAGGCGATGTTGAAATAATAGTATTTACAGGAAGAGTAGGATCGCTTGACTTAGAAGTTCCTCCCAATTCCAATCCAATTTGAGCCAGTAATACTTTCGCATCATTTAGATCCAGTCCTATTAAGTTAGGCATAACAGAAGGATCAACAACTTTCTGTGATGAAACCAGTATTGATATCTTCTGATTTATTTCAAGAGTAGTTCCAGGTTTAGGATAAACCCCTAATATAGTGTTGTACTTCTGATTGGAAGGCTGATAATCTATCCTTTCAATCTGTATGTTCTGCCCCTGCAGCAATGAACGTGCCTCAAGAAGTTCCAATCCAATGATATTAGGTACTTCCTGCCCTTTGCCGTTATTTACCCAAATTTGTATGGCACGGTTGACCTTTACAGTTTTTCCAGGTAAAGGAAACTGTATGTAAACTGTATCAAGTGGAACTTTTTCAGTTTTTGAATTAATTACTTTAACATTAAGTCCTGCATCCTTCAAATATTTTACAGCATCCTTTTCGTTAAGATTTACAACGTTAGGAATAACAGTAAGCCTTTCATTGAAAAAATGCCTTATAAAAACATTTTTTCCTACTGTTGAAAGTATAAATAAACAAACTAACACAAGAAAAGTTTTTATAGTTTTTATAATATTAAATTTAAATTTTTTAGCCATTTCAGCACCTCAAATATTTTTTTATGTTACTGTAAATATAATAACATAAATAGCATGAAAAGGCAATATTATCATATGGAAAAGAGAAGGTAAAAATTAGGAAGTAGTAGTAAAATATTATAATCAAATTTATCAGCTAGTTCATCAGTTATATTTTATTTTTAATTTAAATGTGCTAAAATAGAAAAAAATAAGGAGAAATTATAAAAATGAGTTTAATTAAAGAAAGGAAAGTTGAGAATATTGAGCTTTTTTATTTATAAGTAAAGTAAATTTATTTTTAATAACAAGACAAATCAGAACAATTTTTTATATTTACCAAAAGAAGTTACAACATTTTTAAGATTGATTATAAGTACCCAACATTCATTTAAAAATCTAATAATACCAATAAATTATGCTACAAATGAAATAAAAAAGGGAATGGTTACACTACAAGTAAATGACAAAAGAAGTCAAGGTGTTGACAATTCGCGCCACATTAAGTTATTTAAGAATCTCCTTGTATTTCATTGCCATTTCTGTTATAATAAATTATACTTCTAAAATAGAAAGGACTTAATATGACAACTCTTATTAAACATAAACGTGTAGAATTTTCAGAACTTTTTTATGACCTAGTTTTTGTTTTTGCAATTTCAAAAGCAACTACTTTAATTGACCATCTTCATAACGGTATTTTGACTTGGAATTC